>JBEHXD010000089.1:0-13170 GCA_048498875.1 Verrucomicrobiota bacterium | reverse complement strand
AAACTGAAAGCCCCGGGGTCAGCGCCCCCGGCTACATTTCCCTTTCGGACCGGGGTCAGCGCCCCCGGCTACAGTCGAGTTGTCTAGTTACACAATTATTCGAAACGCTCTAAACGCGTCAAACCCGCTGCAGCAGCCACACGAAACCCGCGCTGGCGATCACGAATGAGCAAGCCGGCTGGAGGCGGGGCGAAAAATCATTGCGCCGGCGCGCCAGCGCAATGAGCGGCACGAGACACGCCGCCACCGCGAGTTGCCCCGCCTCCACCCCGAGATTGAAGCCCAGCAACGGCGGCACCACCGCGAGACCGGTGATTCCGGGCAGCCGTTCGGCAAGCCCGCTCGCAAAGCCGAGTCCGTGAATCAGGCCAAACCCGAAGACCAACACCAGGCGATAACGCGGCTGCCGGCGAAAGAAAAGATTCTCGAGCCCGACATAGACAATGGAAGCCGCGATCAACGGCTCGACGATCGCCGGCGACAGGGAAACCGCGCCCATTGCAGCCGCCGCCAGCGTTAGCGAGTGCGCCACCGTGAAAGTGGTAACCACCGTCAGCACGTCCCGCAGCGACGGTGCCACGAGCAAAAGCGCGAGCAGAAAGCAAAGGTGATCAAATCCGGTCAGGATGTGTTCCACGCCCAGCATCACGAAGGAAAACCAGGAAGCCGGGCTGGAACCCGCCTTTTCCCGCGTGGCCTCGACCGCAGTCTCAGCCAATCGTGGCATTTCCCACATGGAATGTTTTGAATCAAGCAGCGCCACCGGCTCGGGATCAGTTCCGACCGTCACCATCATCCGATGACCAAACGGAGTATGCGCCAACACCGGAAACTCCAGCCGTCCTGCATCACCGCCCGGTTCTTTCCAGTGAAGATTGATCACCACCTCAGCCGGACTGCTGGTTCCCGCCATCATCGTTGAGCGCAACGGGGCCACCGCTTTATTACCGAAAAATACGTGAACCATCCCATCAGCCGCCTTGATCAATCCCGGAGCAATCGCATCGAGCGTCGGATTATCGGGTCGCGCTTTTCCGGCGTTCGATCCGGCGAGTACGGAAAGATCCGTCCACGCGAAGGATAATTGGACATCCAGGTCCTTTTCCGAACGCACGATGTGCGCCGAACTCAAACCCGGGTCATGGGCGCAAACCAAAACCCTCGCGGCGAGAGTCACAACCAGGACAAGGATAACGCGAATGCCACTCATGAAAAAAAGGAGGCCGGCGTTTTTGCACCGGCCTCCCTGGGTTTTATTGGTGGGTGTGGTTGCGGCCACTGAAGGGCGTTCCACCGTACGGGAACACCTTGTTGTAAACCGCGTCATTGTGGTTCGCGCTGTCGATTCCGTCCGCGACAAACGTCACGGAGAAGGAGCCGGGGCGCAAATCGTTCACCAGCGCGGTGACGGCAATATCGATCACGTCGTCACCGAAGCGGCGGCCATTGGGCCAGCCACCGGGAACGGTGCCGTTGCCAAAACCGGCCTGAACCTTGCTGGTCAGCGTATCGCCGCCGAAGATTCCGAGGCGACTGTAGCCGGCATCATCCGGGGTGGTGGCGTGAGTGGGACCGCCGCCCGCCAGACGGGCCGGCGCGGTCGAAAGATCCACCTTGATCAAATCGGGAATAAAAATTCCGACCAGATCCGTGCGATTGGTCGTGGGGAAACCACCCGCGCCATTGAAAATGAGCGCGTTGATCAACGCGCCGAGTTCAGGAGTCGAAGCATACTTGGAGAACAAGCGCGCATCGGCCGTGGGCGACGTGTGGTTGTAGAGATCCTTGTCCTTGATCGCGATCAACGCCTCGCAGAACAGCGGATTGCCCTGGCGTCCGACCTGCACGAAGTCACCGGTCATCGCGCCGCGGTCGAGACCATGGCCTTCACCGTCCGGCAGCACGTTTACACGCTGGCGGTTGGTGGTCGCATAGACGCCCACGATCTGCTGGTCGCCGCCGAGCGCAGTCAGCGGAATTTCCAGCGCGATCATGTGGACATTGAAGCCCGCCTGACTGTCGAAGGACGACTTTGCAATCGTCGGATTCGAGTTGAGCACGCGCAATTTCAACAGATCGAAGATCGCGTTGATGTCGCCGTAGAATCCGTCTTCGCGCTGGCCGGCGAAGAAACGGTAGCCCTTGGCGGACACGATCGATTCGGCGGTGTAGCGATCGAGATCGGCGGCCTTGGCGACGCCGTCACGCGCCACCATTTCCCCATCGTTGTTCAGGTTATAGTACGGCGTTGCGATGCCCTGGTTGTTGGGCGCCACCTTGCCGCGGCCGATCTCCGTCAGCTTGTGGGTGCGATTGTCGATCATGCGCACCGCGTAGACCTGGGTCCGGTTTTGCGACGCATCGCCGGCATCCTGGATCACACCGAGATAGGACGAGAGGATCGTCGACTGGTTTTTATACGTCGTGAAGAAATCGAACTGGTACGTGTAAGTGGCGCGCCCTGCGGCGAGGTCCTTGCCCGTGGCCACGTTGATTTCATAGCGGACGTTGTCGTCGAAGCTGTAGTTGTTGGGCCCGACGCCGGGCTCTTCGTGTGGATATACGGCGAGCGCGGTGGACAGGTATTTCACGCCGTCGCGCTGGCTGACAAACGCATAGACGTCGGTCGTGTTGGCGGACGGATCGAGGGTAATGAGCGGGGCATCCATGTGACTGGAGGCGCTCAAGAACGCGGGCACTGCTCCGAGCAGCACCATCGCGGCAATCCTGGAGAATACGCCCGGGATTTTTTTCGCGGGCTCAAACAGAGGATTCATGATGTTTTGTTTTGTGTGGTGGGTTTAATGTCGTCCTGTGCGGCGGAGCCACGCGGGAGCAACAAAAGGGAATCTTCCAGCAGTCGTCGCTCGGACGGCAGGAGCATCGAGGCCAGTTGCGAAGCGCGGCGCAGGAGATCCGCGGCATCCGGCTGATGGACCAGCGCACTCACGTGACCGGCATAGAGAAAGAGACGCGCATCGGAGGTTCCTTCGGCCAGGGCCGCGCGCATTTGAACCAACGCATCCTCCGGCCGGCCGTCGCGAGCCAGCGCCAGAGCATTCGCTGCATGCGTAGTTACATCAGCGCGCACGATGAGTTCGGCCCCCGCCAGTTGCACCGCCATGTCCGCCTCGCGATTTCGCGTGGCAAGAAAGAGCGCCACCGTGCGGGGATCTTCCGCCCGTCCTTCGCGCACCAAATCGTCCTCGATCACCAAAGCCTCGGCGTTGCGACCGGCGGACCGCAAAGCTTCCGCATAAACCCACCGGGGTTCCGGCAAGGGAAGAATCGACACCGCCCGGGCCAGCGGAACCAGCGCTTCCGCGGGCCGCCCGGCGGACAGTAAAAGCCGGCCTTGCAAAAGAAGCGCAGGCTCGAAATCGGAAACCAATTCCAAGGCACGCGAGGCGCAGCGGGCCGCCATCTCCGGGTCGCCGTGTTGCCACACGAGCTGGCCAAGACGGCACAAACTCCAGGCGAGCGCACCCGCATCGCCCGGGCCTCCGGCGCGCACCGCCAGCGTCTGCAACTGAATCGCACCCTCCAAGTCGCCCTTGATCCAGCGAATGTTTGCAGCGCGCGTGTAGGAATCGAGGCTGGGCTTGAGATCGACCATGTGTTGATACGCTTCGGCCGACTCGGAAATTTTTCCTTCGTCGTAAAGCGCGTCACCCAGCAGGGCAAAGTCGACCGCCTCCGCCCGCGCCGCGACTAGCTTTCGCGCCAGCGCCTCGGCGTCCGCAAACCGGTGATGAGTCTGAAGCACGTGACCGCGCAGCAGCCAGGCTTCCTGCACCAGGCCAAATTTCTGCTCCAGGGCATCCGCCGCCATTCCTGCGAGAGTGAAAAATCCGGGATCCGAACTCGCCCGCCCTTTCGCGATGAACAACCAGCCCAGTTTTTCCAACTCCGCCCCCGGCTCCGTGGTATCTTTCAGCTTTCGCTGGCGCTCAAGAATCTGCCGGTCGATCGCGGTCGAGTCCCGGGGCGGAATCATCAGCAGCGCGGGAATCCCGGACGGCACCCTGGCCTCTACGCCCGCTTGCGCCTGAAGCACTGAGGCCAGCGAGAACAGTGCCGCACCACCGACAAAAACCATCCGACGCCAAAGGGGTAAACTTGCGATCATTTACCATCCCTACGCCTGCGGTCTCAATCGGGATGCGTACGGAAATGATTTTTCTGCATCGTCCGCTAAAAATTATTGCGACGGCAGGAGAAACCCCCAGTCCCGCGACGTGTAGTTAGCGCTGCAATACCCCTGCCAAACTCAGCGGGTCTGAAACCATTTCGCATCGCCCGGCTGATGCGTCCAATTTTCGAGCAATGGGAAAATTTCCTCCACTGTTCGCGCCACCGCATATTTTCCATAAATGGTCGCGTGCATAAACTTTTCCGCGACTACCTTATGGCAGAATTTCAACAGGTCGTCGTAATAGCCGTCCTGGTTGAGAATCACAACCGGCTTCCGCAAAACCTCCAAGTGGGCGAGCGTCAGAATCTCCATCAATTCCTCCAGCGTCCCCCAGCCGCCGGGCAAAGCGAGAAAGGCGTCGGCCCGCGTCTCCATGAGCATTTTTCGTTCGCGCATGGTCAGCACCGAGATGAGTTCGTCCGCTTCGGTAAACTCAAGCTCGCGAACCTTCATGAACTCGGGAATCACGCCCACCACGCGTCCGCCGTTCGATTTCACGCCGCGCGCAACGGCCCCCATCAGGCCGCTTTTTCCGCCTCCATAGACCAGCGTCCATTTCCGCAGCGCCATCTCCATCCCCAATTCGGCCGCGGCCGCAAAATACTTTGGTTCGAGCCGGTCGCTGGAGGAGCAATAGACACAAAGTGACTTCGACATCCGGTGATCTGAAACAATTAATTCATTCGAATCAGCAAAAAATTTTCCGCCCGATGTCTCTTGAATCCGGAAATTGCCTTTCCTCATTCGTGATCTTGAACGCAGTGACGTATCCGCTGGCTGCGATAACGAACCACTCCAGGGATTCTTCGTTGCACTCAGGATGACCGTCGCGAACGGATGAATGCCTCTTCCATTCCAATCGCGCCGCAAATCATTGGCCGTTTCGGAATGACCGAAATTATCGGGTATGAGTTTGAACCCGCGCACGAGTATCAATCCAATGGTGCAGTGGTAAATTCCGATTCACCTTATCGCGGGCGGCTGGCGCCATCACCCACGGGGTTGCTCCATCTGGGACACGCCCGGACTTTTTGGGTCGCCCAACAACGAGCCGACGCGACCGGTGGACATCTTTTATTGCGCAACGACGATCTCGATACCGCGCGATGCCGGCCGGAATTCGTCGCGGCGATGAAAGAGGACATGAACTGGCTGGGGCTGCGCTGGGAGGAGCCGATGATTTCCCAAAGCGAACGGCTTCCCCTCTACCAGGAAGCGCTTGAAAAACTCCATGCTGCCGGATGGATCTACCCGTGCAATCGTTCCCGCCGCGATGTGCTCGCGGCCATCAGCGCTCCTCACGAAAGCGAAGAGTCGGACGAACCGCTTTATCCCATCGAATTTCGTCCGCCATCGGGCGCTCCGCTGCCCAAGCTTGGTGACGCGGGAGCCGTTAACTGGCGCTTCCGCGTGCCCGACCACGAGACGCTGACGTTTCACGATCGTCACTTTGGCCGGCAGGAAGCGACAACCCATCGTGATTTCGGCGATTTTCTGGTGTGGCGGAAAGACGGCATGCCCAGCTACCAACTCGCCTGTACCGTCGATGACGCTGAGATGAAAATCACCGAAGTGGTCCGGGGAGCCGACTTGATGCGTTCCACTTTCCGACAGCTTTTGCTTTATCGGGCACTGCAGTTACCCGCACCGGCGTTCTATCACTGTCCCCTGGTCACCGACGAAAAAGGACAGCGCCTCGCCAAGCGTCATGATTCCCTGGCCATCCGCACACTTCGTGAACAAAATCACAGCCCGGAACAGGTCAGACAGGGCTAAAATGATTTGCGACGATCGTCCGGTCGCCCATGCTTCCGCTCGGGCCAGACCAATTCAATGATCGAAAATTCCTCTCCTCCGCCGCCGGATTCGGATCCGCTCAATGAGCCCGATTCGTCAATCCCACCGGTGATTCCTACGCAGGCTGCGGAAATTCCTTCTCCTCCACCACCCGCGCCCGCACCAACTGAGGAGCCCTTTATCTTCCACGGAAATGCCCGGGAGTATTTTCGAATCTGGATTGTCAACACCCTGCTCACGCTTCTCACCTTGGGAATTTATGCCGCATGGGCCAAGGTCCGCAAACGCCGCTACTTTCGCGGCAATATTGAGCTGATGGGATATCGCTTCGACTATCTCGCCGAGCCCCGCCGAATCCTGATCGGCAACATCCTCGTGGCGGTGATGTTTCTGGCTTACATGGTAGTGGGAGAGGTTTACCCGGCAATCCGCGTGGGAGCCTTGTTCGTGGGACTCGCATTGTTGCCCTGGGTCGGTGTCCGTTCCCTCTCCTTCAACGCCCACAACACGGCTTATCGGGGCATGAGATTTTATTCCCGCCAAGGCTATGGCATGGCCGCGCTTACCTTTATCGGTCAATGGTTCTTCATCGCCCTCTCCCTGGGACTTTACTACCCCGCGTGGGTTCGCAACCGAAAGGAGTTCGTCGTCAACAGCCACCGTCTGGGCGACGCTTTCTTTAAATTCGAATCCAAGATCGGACCGTTTTACGCCGCCTATCTTCTCTCGGGCCTGATGGTCTTCGGTGTGGTGGCGATCGGAGGATTCATCACGAATTACCTGACGTCAAAAAACAGCGGTCACGCCGCCACCATGAGCCAGCTGGTTCCGTTTTTCATTCTCTACGGCGCAGCGCTTTTCTTCTCCAAGCACTATGTCTATGCGCGCCTCTTTAATCACATCTGGAGCCACACGCGGCTCGACAACCATTCCTTCAAGGCGAACCTGTCGGTGTCCGGGTGGTTAAAACTTCAAGCGGGCAATTTGGTGGCGACCATTTTTTCCCTCGGCCTGCTTTATCCGTGGGCTGCGGTGCGGTCCACCCACTATACGCTCGCCAGCCTCCGTTTCGTTCCCAGCCAGCCGATTGAAAAAATCTCCCGGCTGGGAGACCGCGAAGGCAGTGCCATCGGGGAAACTGCGGCGGAATTCGTCGGCCTGGATTTCGGACTATGAGCACGAATTTTGAAGGCACGCTGTTCGATGCCGAGACCCTTCGTCCTCATGCCATCGCCCTGGAGGTCACCGGAAACCGGCTCAGGAGCCTGACCGAGGGTATCGCTCTCGACGTGGATCTGGCCGAAGTGCGCACCAGCGACCGGCTCGCGTCGCTGCCCCGTTTTCTCTACCTTCCGGGAAACCGGACCGTGGAAACGCCGCACAACGATGCGATCGACTTCATTCTCGCCGGACAGAAACGCGGCCGGATGGCAGCCCTGATCCACTGGCTCGAAGCCAAGGCGCGTGTCGCCGCCGCGGCCACCCTGCTCCTGGTCGCCCTGGTTTCCGCGACCCTTTGGCTGGGGCTGCCCATTTTTGTTCGCAAGGCCGCGATGGCCGTTCCCCCGGAGGTGGAAAAGCGGATCGGGCAAACGTCGTTGGTCGCGATCAACCGAATTCTGGGACCTTCCCAGCTCAGACGTTCCGATCAGAAACGAGCCCAAGCCCAACTGGACCGACTGATCAAAGCCGGCAACCTCAGCGGAAAACCTGAACTTATCTTTCGCTCAATGGACGGAAAATACCCCAACGCTTTTGCCCTGCCTGGGGGATACATCGTGGTCTCGGACGAACTGATCAACCTCCCGGTCACCGACGACGAACTCGCCGCCGTTTTGGCCCACGAAATGGGGCATTGGCAGCGAAGACACGGCATCCAGGGTCTCTTGCGCGGTTCAACGGCGCTCCTCGTCGTGAGTGCGGTAACCGGGGATCTGTCCACCTTGAGCACATTTGCCGGCTCGATTCCGTTCGTCATCCTTCAGCGTGGCTATTCCCGGGAATTCGAAACGGAAGCGGACACTTTCGCGATCGAGCTGCTCAACCGCGCGCACATTGACCTGGCAAACTTCCAATCCGTCCTGGAAAAACTGGAAGATGCGAGACCGGAAAGTGGCGAGGACTACACTTATCTCAGCACCCATCCCAGCAACGCGGAACGCATCCGCCGGATCAATCCCACGGGGATCGTCCGCTCGATTCGCCCGGCCCCCGCGAAGGAAGTTCCGGCCAAAGACCTCGCTGCCGCGCCCAAATCCGAGGCCGCTGATGACGATAAACCCGATCTTCCCGATGCTTCGCCCAGCGCTTATGAGCAGGTCAGTCCGGTTTATCCCGACGAGTTGATTTCAACCCGCATAGAGGGAAGCGTGACAGTGCAATTTGTCGTCGATGGGAGCGGTAAAACCCGCGATGCGTCGGTCCTTCGTTCGAGCGACCCACGGTTCGAGACTTCCGCCCTGGCCGCCATCGCCCAATGGAAATTTCTCCCCGGACGACGGCAGGGAAAAGAGGTTCCCATGAGAGTCTCACTCACGATCGAATTTCATCCGACCGTCGCACCGGCACCGCGTGCGCCTGCTCCGAAACCTCCGGGTGATGGCAATTCGTCCTCCGACGTTCCCCCCGTTGTTCCGCTCGAGTAATCTTCCCGGTTATTTGTTCCGCCACCCAGCGGGCAAAATATACTGCGTGCCCAGCAGGTAGTTTCGATAATACAGCCAGAAGATAATCACGCCGAGCACCCCAAGAAAAAGCACATCGCCCACCCCGCCGGCGGTGGAACGGCTCGTCTTGCGCAGGGATTGCACACCCCAGATCAGGCCTGGTGCGATCGCAAACGCCACCAGGGAGGAACCAAACAGCACCATGCCGATGATGAACAGCGTGCGCAGCAGGCCGTCCTGAATCAACCGGGCTTTGTAAGACACCACTTCATTGCCCAAATTCAGCAGCAACAGGCAGCAAGGCAGGACATAATATCGCTCCAGCGCGGCGCTCGTTTTCATGTGGCCTACGTTGAGGCAGGTTTGTACGTTGCCAAAAAGGAAATTTTGGATTCCGAGTCACGAATTCCGCATGGCGACCTACCTTTACGAAACCATTCCGCAAACCGCGGATGATATTCCCCGGCAATTCGAGGTCGTGCAAAGCATGAAGGACGCGCCGCTGCTCCGACATCCCGAAACCGGGCAACCCGTCCGCCGCGTGGTCGTGGGCGGTTACGGGCTCATGAGCAAGGTCGGCAAATCAGCTTCCTCCACAGCAAAGCCGTCAGCCCCGGCTGCGGGCACCTGCGCCGCGGGCTGTGCCTGCCACCGCGGCCCCCGGATTCCCGCGTTATAACCGCGCCGTGCTAAGAGTAGTGCCGGTATCGCCCGCGGGATTTTGGATTTTCGATTCTCGATTTTGGATTGGTGATTCCGAATCGCCACTGCCTTTCCGAATCAGAAAACGCGGTCACTCCGCGCACCCCATCGAAAATCCATAATCCAAAATCGAAAATTTCAAAGCTCGGTATATTTGTCCGCCCGGCCGCGCGCTTTTTCGACCGGATACTTTTTGGCATTGGCGGCCATCTTCGTTTCGATCGCCGTCGCCAGGTCGATTCCGCAAATGTTCGCGAATTCCAGGGCGTAGATCACCACGTCGGCAATTTCCGCCTCGATGGCTGGACGTTTTTTCGGGTCATGCGCCACTTTTAACGAGTCCTTGGATTCCGACCACAGAAAGTGTTCCATCAGCTCTCCCGACTCCGCCGCCAGGGCCATGCTGAGGTTTTTCGGCGAATGAAACTGTTCCCAATCGCGCTCATGCACAAACGCGAGCACTCGTTTTCTAAGTTCGGCAATCGTGGCTTCCTGATCGGTGAGCGGTGTCATGACCCCAGCCTACCGGCCGCACCTAGTGGCGCAAGCGCAGCAAGTTGTGCCGCCTTCACCCGCGATCAGTGGCTACCATACAGTTAACCGGCCATTTTCCGGGGGATCTGTACTGCACGATTTCCAAAAAAGATTTTCCAGTCGGCACGGGATGTGCATTTTAGCGTCCTGATACCACAATGGCACCGACGCTTAAAGTTCAGCACCGCGCAGCGGGCACTTCGCATACGAAGGCCTGCCAGCAGCTGAACTGCGCCAAACAGATGCGTCAGACCATTGCCGTGTGGTCTATTCAAGCCACCGGCGCGGGCTGCCTGACCTGACCAAACCGTAAATCGGTTTACCTCAGCTCCCAGGAGTCCCGGCGGAATCAAACCGACGAGAGGAACAACCATGCATACCATCATACATCGCAATCACCATAATCGCTTCCCGAACACCGAGCCTGCCACGCAGGACTTCCGTTCGCCGCTCTATGACTGCATTGACATGGCGCAGGCCCTCAAGCTTGTCGTTTACGTGCCCGGGGTGGATGCCAGCGGCATTGAGATCACCACCCAGGGCCCCGACGTATTTGTGACCGCCCGCAAGACCCACCACGTCCGCTCCAACTGGAGAGCGCTGCATCTCGAAGGAGTGCAACGCGACTATCAGCTCAAGCTGCGGCTCGGAGTGGGCTTTGACTACGAGTCCTTGCAGGCATCGGTCGCCCGCGGCGTGTTGACCATCGCGTTGCCGAAAAAGCAGCTGGTTCCGGCCAGCGAGCCTGCTCTGCACCGTCGGGTCGCGTAGCCACGGAAAATAAAAGCCCGTGCGTCCGTCTTTTAGCCAGCGGAGGCACGGGCTTTTTTACGCATTTTTGCGGAACAAAACCACTCTCTCAGGGTTCTTAAATTATACGGCCTGACCTGCCGTGTCTGAACCAAAACCCCAAGCCCCCACGACGATGACTTACTTTCCCAATCATCTCCGCAAGCGCCCGCTCGCTGCTCTGGCCGCGGCGCTCACTCCGGTTCGCAACGCGATGCTTCGTGACCTCTCCTCCGGCCGTTTGCTTTTCAGGCCACCCGAGCTGCGCAATCCCGAGGTAGAGGTGAAACTGCTGCCAATCAAATCAGCGGTTTCGATGCCTCGCCAACCGCGAGACTGATACTCTCAGAAAGCTCTTTTTTCTAAACCCGGCTCCGGCCGGGTTTTTTATTTTGGTGGAATCATGGCGAAGGCGCTGCGTCTGAGGGTAGGGCGGATTATCCTTAATCCGCCGTTTGAGAGAATAGTTACCCGCTACAGTCAGCGCTCATCCTGACGGCGCTTTAGGGATAAAGCGCCCTACCTTGGGCCCGCAATCCGTAGGTGGCGGGCTTGCCCGCCACGTTGCGCGCAAGCGCGCAACCTACATCGCCCGCGATAGCGCATTCCAAAAACGTCGCGCAACCTACTTCTCCGGCACCAGCCAGCCGAACTGGCTGCCCGCGCCGGCATCCACTTTCAGTGCTTTCGCCAGCTCGGGAAGAGCCGCACGAATTTCCGTCTCGATCTGCCAGGGCGGATTCAGCACCAGCAGGCCGCATCCTTTCATGCGAATTTGCGAGCTGTCGCCCGCGATGCTGATTTCGGCAAACAAGGTCGGCGGCGGAGTCAGTTGCATGAACTCCCGGTGAAATTGATCCACCCGGGCCCGTTCGGTTACAGGGTACCAAACCGCACACACGGCGCTGGGCAGGCGTTTCAACAGGTCGCGAATGCCCTGCAGAATGTCGGCAAACTCCGCTTTGCTCTCAAATGGAGGATCGATCAGCACCAGCGCCCGTTTCTCCAACGGCGGCAACGCTGCCTTCAGGCCCGTGTAGCCGTCGATCGACTGGACTTTCACCCGGGATTCGCGGGCAAAGTCAAAATCCAGCGCCTCGGCATCTTCCGCCCGGAGCTCGAAAAGCGCCATCCGGTCCTGATCCCGAAGCGCCAGTTTCGCGACCCAGGGTGAACCGGGATAATATCTCAGTTCCGGTCCCATGACTCCGTGGCGTTCATTAAAACGCCGGATCACTTCCAAATAGTCTTTGAACACCGCCACCTGACCCGACGTCGTGTTCCAAAGCCGGCCAATACCCGCAGGATATTCCGGGTCACGGGCACGTCCATCCGGCAAAACCGAAGGAGCAGACAAATCGTAGCCGCCCCGTCCGGCGTGCGTATCGAGATACAAAAACCCTTTTTCCTTCCGGCCCATGGCCCGGAGGAGCTGCAGCAACAGCACGTGCTTGAACACGTCCGCGTAGTTTCCGGCGTGAAAATGATGACGATAGTTCATGTCCGCGGCAGTCTAGTCATGGTCGAAAAAATAAACCTCTTCAGCCGGCGGTCATCCTGAACGCAGTGAAGTCCAGCCTCAGGCTGGTGCGACATCCACGGCTTCGAACCTGATATTACCTGCGTCAGCATGGATCCTTCGTTGCACTCAGGATGACGGTAGCGAGCGTGTCTATTTTCCATGCCATCAAAACCGCGAAGAAGTATTCCGCCTCGTTCAGCCCACCGGGACTTTCACCACGGATTTCCGCACCAACACCGGACCCACCTCGGGATTCAACGTCGAGAGATGTCCGTCGACTGGGAAAAAAATCGCCACGTTTCCCTGATCCATGCGCAGGTGCGAGGTCGCGGTTGTGTCGACATATTTGATCAGGTCCCGCTCCTCCAGGTACGCCTGGCTTTCCTTGAGATGGGAAATATCGATCACTTCCATCCGTTCGGCCCCGGCCACGATGACCTGGACGTCGATATATTTGCGATGCGACTCCAGAAACACGTCAGCGCGGGGTTTCGCGTGGTAGACCTGCTCGAGCGCGAAGGAACCTCCGTCCAAATTGACCCGCTCCGTCACGCCCGAGGCAATTTTCCCGAGCCGCTGAAAGGCCGCGGAACCTGGATTCAGCAAATCCGCCACGTAACGATGCGCCGCAGCGAAGCGGGGATCAGCGGAGGTTTGAGCACGAATGGTGGAAAACGGACCAAAAATTGCCATTCGCTCAGAATCGCGAACCCCCGATTCGCCGCAAGCTTCAAGCTTATCCTCCAACCCCAAACCTATTTAGCCACGAAAAGTCACAAGAAATCACTAAAAAGAAGATCTGTTTTTTGTGTCTTCTCGTGACTTCTCGTGGCCAAAAATTCATGCGGCCTCGTTTCTCGTGGGCAGCCGCATTACGCCGGGATCCCTTGGATGAATCCCGGCGTAATGTGCTTCCTACCTGGTTCCACATTACTGCAAAAAGCTCCTCGATCGCTCAACCAGAC
>JBEHXD010000088.1:0-13215 GCA_048498875.1 Verrucomicrobiota bacterium | reverse complement strand
CTGCAGGATCTCCAGGGTAATTATAAAACGGCCATTCCCGCCGAATACCTAAAGCGCGCAAAAGGCATCGTGATCGTAAACCAGTTCCAGGCTGGTTTAATCTTCGGGGTAAAAGACGGCTATGCGGTGGCGATGGCCCGCCGTCCCAACGGCAAATGGTCGGTGCCGGCGTTTCTTCGCACGGGCGAACTGAGCTTCGGCCTGCAGGCCGGCGGCAAGTCCATCACCGCGGTTTATCTGCTCATGGATGACGCTGCGTCCCGCCTGCTTTTCAAAAACAAATTTAATCTCGGGGTCGAAGCCAAGGCCAACGCCGGCATTCGCGCGGCCGAACGCGAAAGCACCACGCGCTCGGTCAATACCGAAGCCAACGTGCTGGTCTACTCCGCTTCCGAAGGCCTTTTCCTTGGGGCCGCGATCAAGACCGGTTACATGTCGCCCGACAACGAAGCCAACAAAATTTTCTACAGCAGCGACAATCGTATCCCGGAATTGCTTTTCAGCGACTGGGTGACGCCACCACCCGAGGCGCACTTCCTCATGGATTACGTGACCCGCCTTACACAATAAACGCGTTCATTTCGTCAAACCCGCCGCGCACCGGCGGGTTTTTTTGCGTCTAGTTTTTGCGGGATTTGCTTCCCCGCCACTCCTGCAGGTAGGAAACGAGCGCGTTGAGCACTTCGGCGGCAATCCGCCCTTGCGCTTCGACCCGCCTGGCGCCGGGCACCTCGACCAAGCCGGACACGACCGCCATCCGACCGCCGCGCTGCGCGTGGCAGATGGCCCACCACGCCAACGGAGTTTTCACCCCCGTCGCCGGATTGGGCTCTGCGTAACCCGTGGTCGAAACCGAGATGTCGGCGCCAAAAAGTTCGATCGCCCCGCGCGCCATTTCCACCGCCACCCATTGCGAGACACAATCCACGCTTTTCGCCGCCGCCCGGCTTACCCCGAGGTGTTTCACTTTTTGCTCGAGCGCGTACGCGGTAATCCCCCCGAGAAAATAATTCGACGCGCCCGACACGGAAGTGATTCGCGCCTGCAAATGGCCTCCGGTCAGACTTTCCGCCACCGCGATCGAAAGCGGCGGTTTTCCCATCATCAAGGTCTTCAACAATTGCTCCGGCTTCATGGGGTGGGAGCGTGACGGCTTTCCCTCGAAAGGAAAGCCCGGCTTCAGACCGCGCCCGTTTTTCCGGCCAGCGCCCGCCGCACCCGCCACCGCTGACTGGCTTTCACGATAAAGCCCACACAGCCCTCCGCCCCGCACCGGCACGGGTGACCCCGCCACTCTGAATAATCGAAACCATAATCATAAGTCAGCTCCTCCTCCGGCGCAATGTCGCGCGAGGCAACCACCCAGATATGCCCACGCACATTCTGCGTCTCGCAGTTTGGCGCACACGAATGATTGATCCGACGGGCAGGATTCCACGCCACGTCGCCGTCGATGTCGTGGCGCTGGTTGAGTTCAAAAATGTACACACAACCGTCCTCACCCGCCGCGAGCCGCTCAAGCCGTCGTGCTTCGCGGCGTTCGGCCTCCGCCTTGGTGATTCGTTCGCCCACATATTCGATGATCCGCGAATCTTTCGGAATGAAATCGCACGCAAAAAGACCGAAGCCGTGCAGTCCCGAGCGCCCCAGACGCACCTCGGCTGGCAATGCTTTCGCTTCGACCGATCGGGCCTCGCCCGACAATGCCCGCTTCACTTGATTTCCAAACCCACGGGACAATGGTCGCTGCCCATTACTTCCGGGGAAATCCACGCGCGTTTGAGCGCCGGACGCAGTTTTTCCGAGGCCACGAAGTAATCGACGCGCCACCCGATGTTTCGCGCGCGGCAGTTCATCATCTGGCTCCACCACGAATAATGGCCCGGGCCTTTTTCAAATTCGCGAAACGTGTCGATGAATCCACGGCCGAGCAACGTGGTGAAGTTGGCGCGTTCCTCGTCGGTAAAGCCCGCATTGCGACGGTTGGTTTTGGGATTCGTCAGATCGATTTCCGTATGCGCAACGTTCAGGTCGCCGCAAAACACCACCGGTTTGCCTTTCTTCTCAAGTTTTTTGAGGAAGGCCAGAAAGGCGGGATCCCATTCCTCCGTACGATATTTCAGGCGGGTCAGACCGCGCTGGGAGTTGGGCTGGTAGACGTTCACCAGAAAGAAATCGTCAAACTCCGCCGTGATGACCCGTCCTTCGTCATCATGCCCGGGCAGGCCGATTCCGCAGGTCACTTTTTTCGGTGTGACCCGCGTGAAAATCACCGTGCCCGAGTAGCCCTTTTTGACCGCTGAATACCAATGCGGGGTGTAGCCCGCGACCCACGCCACATGCTGGACATCGCCCGGATGCGCCTTGGTTTCCTGCAGACAAATGACGTCGGCATCGACCTTCGCCATGTAATCCAGAAAACCTTTTTTAAGAACGGCGCGCACACCATTCACGTTCCAGGAAACCAGTTTCATGCGCCTATTGCTTTACGGCTTCATCCCGGAGCGCAACACGTTTTGAGAAAGCTGCGGAAATGAAGGCGTGGGTGGCGCGCAAGCGCGCCACCTACGAATGGGCACTACGCCTTCGCGACCGATGACACAGACCATGGTTGCCTCGCGGACGGGCATGGACAAATTTCCTTTTCCCGCATGTCGATTTTCCAGCCCATTCCCCTCGGTCAGCGTATTCCCGGCAGTCCCCATTCCGTGGCGTGCAGCTTGCCGACGTTGCGCGACATCATCGGCTATGAGGAAGGGCAGCCGGAAACCACCCGGCACATCACGTCGGGTTATCCGCGATTCGTGGTTCACTCGCACGCCCGGCAATTGTGTGCACACCTGGGCATCCGGCCGCAGCTGGCCGGGCGTTCGCTGTGGCTGGTGAGTTCCGCCCAAATGGCCACCGCCCTCGCCGATCATCTTGGACGCTCCAAGCCCGCTGAAGCCGAGCCATTCTGTATCGATGGAATCAATGGAGTCGCCCATCGCGACACGCCGGAACTGAATGCCCGCGGCAAGGTTTTCCTGCAGCACCTGGGCGGCTTTCTTTCTTCGCGGGCGGCCGAGGATCACCTGGTTCGCCTCGGAGTTCTTTCCAACGCCGTTCCGGAAAACCTTTTCGCCGGCGACAGCGTGGCCGAGGTAAAGCGGGTGCTGCGCCAGGCTTATCCGACCGCACCTGACGGGGACATTCTCCTGGCTCCAAGTGGCATGAATGCGCTGTACGCGTCGTTCCGCGCGATCAACGCCATTCAGGCTCCGCGTGGTCGCACCGTGTGGATTCAACTGGGCTGGCTCTACCTCGATTCAATCGCGCTGCTAAAGAAATTCACCGCCAATCCCGCCACCGACTATGTGCGGATCGGCAACGTCACCGATCTGCCCGCCGTCGAACGCGTTTTCGCCGAACGAGGCGACCAGATTGCTGGATTGATTATTGAAGCACCCACGAATCCGCTAATCCAAACTCCGGATGTCGCAGCCGTCTCGGCTCTGGCCCGGAAGCACGGTGCGCGCCTGATTCTCGACCCGGCGATCAGTTCGTCGTTTAACGTCGATCTGCTGCCGCACGCCGACGTGGTGACGCAAAGCCTCACGAAATACACCGCGCACGAAGGCGACGTCATTGCCGGCGCCATCGTGGTAAATCCTACCAGTCCCGATGCGGATCTGCTGCGGGAGAAGGTTAAGGCGTGGCTGGAACCCGTGCACGACCGCGATCTCAGCCGACTGGCCGCGCAGATCAGCGCCACGCCGCAGGTCGTGGCAAAAATCAATACCCATACCCGCCAGGTTGCAGCCTTTCTCGAAAGCCACGCCGCCATTAAAAAAGTCTGGTGGGCGTTGCAGCCCGACACGCGCGCCAACTACCTCAAGATTGCCCGCACGCCAGACTCGGTGGGCGGCATGATTTCGTTTACGTTGAAGGGATCGATGCAGCAGTTCTATGATAAGGTGCGCCTGCCCAAGGGACCGAGTTTTGGCATGTCCACCACCCTGATTTCACCGTTCATCTACCTCGCGCACTATGATCTGGTCACCAGTCACGCGGGTCGGGCCGAACTCGCGGAGCACGGACTTTCGCCGGATCTATTGCGGCTATCGGTGGGCACCGAGCCCGTGGAAGACATCATCGCCACGCTCGCGGAAGCGTTGGGTTGAAGAGAGCGTGTTCGCGCGGCCGGCAACGGCCGGAAAAAGTCCGGGGCCTCAAGCGATTCACGGGCTCTTCCGCCGCGTGCACCGATCCCACCGGGAAATCTCGAAGCTTTAAGACTTCTGCACACCTCTTCCATCGACACGGCCGCGTCTTTTCGTTCTGATTCGGATGCTTTTTAGTTGGCCACGATTTCATGATCCTTTCGTTGTTTCTCCCCTATACGAGCGCGCTGTGTGTGGCGGTGCTGGCCATCATTGCCGTCGCGCGCCGTCACCGGACCCTGGCAGACTGGATGTTCGCCGCCGGCATGCTCGTTTTGGCAGCTGAAAATGTATTCATCGGCCTGACGGACACCACCCCGGAAGTCGGCAGGGTGGTTTATTGGGAAACCTGGCGGATTCTCGTACTTTCCCTGCTTCCCGGCACGTGGCTGCTCTTCAGTCTAAGCTACGCCCGCGGTAATGCCGTGGAATTTGTCGCGCGATGGAAGCTGCCCCTGGCCGGGGCGTTTCTCGCGCCGACCGCGATGGCCATTTTATTCCGCGCCCAGTTGGTCGAAGCGAACGCCGACACTGTCTCCGGTTTGAGGTGGGTGCTCCGGCTGGGATGGGCGGGTTTCGTGATCAATCTCAGCCTTCTCGTCACCTCGGTGCTGGTGCTGATGAATCTCGAGCGGACTTTTCGCGCCGCGGTCGGCACCATGCGGTGGCGGATCAAATTCATGCTGATGGGGGCCGGGCTGGTCTTCACCGTGCGCCTTTATACCAGCAGCCAGGCGCTGCTTTTTCGGAGCGTCGATCCCTCGTTCCAAATCATGAATTCCGCGGCGGCCTTGCTCGGCTCGCTGCTGATGCTGCGATCGCTCTTCCGGTCGGGACGCTTCAATCTGGACGTTTATCCCTCACAATTTGTGATCCAAGGCTCGGTCACGGTGCTGCTCGCGGGAATCTACCTGATGTTTATCGGGGTGTTTTCAAAAATCGTCAGCTATTTCGGCGGCGACAACACCTTTGCCCTGAAGTCGTTCGTCGGTCTCGTTTCGCTCGTTCTACTCGCCGTCCTGTTGCAGTCGGATCGCGTTCGCCAGGCGTTGCGGCGGTTCGTCAGCCGGAATTTTCAACGACCGCTGTACGACTACCGGACGATGTGGCAAAAGTTCAACGAAGGTACGGCCTCGCGGGTGGAGCGCGCCGACCTCTGCCGGTCCTTCGTAAAACTCGTAGCCGACATGTTCGAGGCTCTATCAGTCACAATCTGGCTGATCGACGACAAGGGGGAATCGCTTGTACTGGGCGCCTCCACGTCGCTATCCGAGGCGCAAATTCGCGACATCGGTCCCCAGCCGCAGGATTCGAGCGAGGTTATCCGGCATTTTCAAATGCACCATGAGCCGGCCGACATCGAGGCTTCGCGCAGTCCCTGGGCGGTATCCCTGCGCCAGTGGAATCCGGGTGAGTTCACCAATGGCGGACACCGCATCTGCATCCCGCTTATCGCCCGCGGCGAAATGCTCGGCCTCATCACCCTCGCCGACCGGGTCGGCGGCGCGGAATATTCCGTACAGGATTTCGATATGTTGAAATGCGTGGGCGAACACGTCGCGGCCAGCCTGTTAAATGTGCAACTTTCCCAAAAGCTGCTGCAGGCAAAGGAGCTTGAGGCATTCCAGACGATGGCGGCGTTTTTTGTGCACGATCTGAAAAATGCGGCCTCCACCCTGAATTTGATGCTGCAAAATCTTCCGGTGCATTTCAACGATCCGGCGTTTCGTGAGGATGCATTGCGGGGAATTGCAAAAACCGTGACCCACATGAACCACCTGGTCGGCCGATTGGGGATGCTGCGCCACGAATTGAAGATTGTGCCGCAGCCGACCGATTTGAACGCCCTGACGGCCAGCTCGCTCGGCGTGTCCGAAAGCAGCATCAGCGGGGTGAACCTCACCAAGGAATTTGGCGCGGTGCCCCAGGTGATGGTCGACGCCGAGCAGATCCAAAAGGTGATCACCAACCTCATTCTGAACGCCAAGGAAGCCATCGCCCGTGACGGAGTGGTGAAAATCCGGACTTCGCGTGAAGCCGCTTGGGGAGTTTTAACCGTCAGCGACAACGGCTGCGGGATGAGCCCGGATTTCCTGCGCCGCGCGCTGTTCCGGCCGTTTCAATCAACGAAGAAAAGCGGGCTCGGCATCGGCATGTTTCAAAGCAAAATGATTGTCGAAGCCCATCGTGGACGAATCACGGTTGCCAGCACGCCGGGTACGGGAACAACCTTCCAAGTATTCCTGCCTCTCGCCCCTTCCTAGCCTTTTTCCGCCCCACCAATGACCGAGACCAGTTCGAAGCCCAAGCTGCTGATTGTTGAAGACGACGACGAAATCCGCACCCAGATGAAATGGGCGCTGGCGCAGGACTACGAAATCCTGCTCGCTCACGATCGTCCGAGCGCCTTGGAGGCATTTCGTTCCGGCCAGCCCCCGGTTGTGCTCCTGGATCTCGGTTTGCCGCCCCGGCCCGGCACGCCTGAAGAGGGGTTGGCGACGCTTGGCGAACTGCTCGCGCTGGAAACCCTCACCAAGGTGGTTATTGTCAGTGGTCAGGGTGAAAAAGCGAATGCCCTGCAGGCGATTGGCACCGGCGCTTATGATTTTTTGCTCAAGCCTGTCTCGATGGACGAGCTAAAGTTGCTGCTGAAACGCTGCTTTCACGTCGCGTTGCTGGAACGCCAGTATCGCGAAGCGCAACAGAAACTAGCCGGCGAAGCGTTCGACGGGATGCTCGGCAGCAATGAACGGATGCAGACGGTTTTCACGTCGATTCGCAAAGTCGCGACCTCCGACGCGTCGGTCTTGATCCTTGGCGAAAGTGGAACCGGCAAGGAAATGGCGGCGCGCGCGATTCATCAACGCAGCAGCCGGAAAGACGGCCCGTTCATCGCCATCAATTGCAGCGCGATTCCCGAAACGCTGATTGAGAGCGAGCTGTTCGGTCACGAAAAAGGCGCGTTCACCGGAGCGCATATGCAGCGAAAGGGCCGGATCGAAACCGCCAACGGCGGCACTCTTTTTCTCGATGAAATCGGCGAAGTCCCCCTCCCGATCCAGGTAAAGTTGCTTCGGTTTTTGCAGGAGCAATGCATCGAGCGGGTCGGCGGCCGGCAGGAAATCCAGGTCGACACCCGGGTGGTCGCCGCCACCAATGCAGACCTGAAAAAAGGCATGGTCGATGGGACCTTTCGCGAGGATCTTTTTTACCGTCTCGCCGTGGTGCAACTGCTGCTGCCCCCGCTGCGCGACCGCGAAGACGATATTATCCTGCTGGCAAATTCGTTTCTCCAACAGTTCTCGGTGCAAAACCACAAGAGCGGACTCGTCTTCGCCGCGGAAGCAGTGCGTGGAATGATGCGGCATTCCTGGCCGGGCAATGTCCGGGAGCTGCAAAACCGCGTCCGCCGCGCCGTGATCATGAGCAGTGACAAGCGGCTGACCTTGGAAGACCTGGAGTTGACAGCCTCGCCCACGCCAGTTCAGGGCAGTTCGCTCAAGGAAGCCCGTGAATCACTGGAACGTGAAATGATTCAGCAAGCGCTCAAAAAACACGCTGGTAAAATCACCAGCGCCGCGCTCGAACTCGGCATCAGTCGGCCCACCTTCTACGAACTTATGGCCAAACTTGGCCTGCAGAAACAACCGGAATAGGATCCCGTCCGGATTGGAAAAAAGGGGAGCGTCAGGCCAGGGAATGAAGGCGTTCCTGCGGCAGCAGCCGGCACGGAAATGGGCGATGCGACGGCAAACTCCCTCCGAGTTCGCACAAGAAACGCCCGGCTTGCGCCCTAAATTCGATCCCTGCTTTTGCGTGAAGGGCATGCAGCGAAGATGATGAAGTCGGCTCTCCAAAGCAGAGGCTTCAGGGAAAACACCGATGCCCTTTCACAAAAGACTCACCCGTCATCAAAATGGCCATGTCAGATCGTCATTTTATGACACAACCGCCAAATTATTTTCGGTATCAAATCCGTGAAATTTACCGCCCTAGTATATTGCCTCAAATAGGTTAGGAATAACCCCCAAAAACCTATGAGATTTGGCGTACATTTTGACTAATAAAAAGATAGTAAAACCCGGTTAAACCTGCACGATGCGGCTATATGCATACTGTATGCGATAAGCCTCATCTCACTGCTGCTGCTCCTGGAGTTTTCACTCCCCTCCCACGGTGGAAGCGTCTGGTCGATCTGGCCTGCTGCGTGGCAGCTTTACCCATCCTGGCCGTATGCACATTGATCATGACGATCATCACCAAGATCGTATCGCCTGGCCCGGTTTTCTTTCGCCAGGAACGCATCGGATACAAGGGCCGCCGCTTCAAAATCTACAAGTTCCGCTCCATGACGCTGGGAGCTGACACGAAGGGCCATCAGTCCTACTACAAGGAACTGATCGGGACCAATGCCCCCATGATGAAGCTTGATGCCAAGGGCGATTCCCGCCTGCTCCCCGGTGCCTGGCTTCTGCGTGCTTCGGGTTTGGACGAACTTCCCCAGCTGATCAACGTGCTGCGAGGAGAAATGAGCCTGGTCGGACCCCGCCCCTGCATCCCCAGCGAATTTGAGCAGTATCTTCCCTGGCAGCATCAGCGGTTCGATGCGATGCCCGGACTCACCGGTTTATGGCAAGTGTCTGGCAAAAACCGGACAACCTTTGAGGAAATGATCCGCCTTGATATCAAATACTCCCAGATCGTTTCCCCGCTGCTCGATTTGAAGATCATGATTTTGACGCCCGCCGCTCTTTTGACCCAGGTCTACGACACCAAGATCAGCCGCAAAAAAGGCGTATCTCCGCAAAAAATACCCACGATGTCGATGTCACGGCTGCGTGCTTCATCCCAAAGCCAGTCACCTTTTTAAGCTCGTCTAACGATTTGGCGAATTGCTAAACAACCGTATGAAAAAACACCTCAACGTAGGCGTTGTCGGCTGTGGTTATTGGGGTCCGAATCTGGTGCGCAATTTTCGCGGCCTGGCGGACTGCACCATGAAGACTATCTGTGATGTGAGCGAAGATCGCTTGCGTCACCTCCAAGGTCTCTACCCCGGGATCCAAACGGAGACCAAATACGAGGAGATGTGCAAGGACCCGACGCTTGACGCCATCGTGATCGCCACCTCGGTAAAATATCACTACCCGATGGCCATGGCCAGTTTGACGGCCGGCAAGCACACTTTCATTGAAAAACCCCTCGCTTCCTCGGTGGAGCAATCGGAATAGCTCGTGGCTCTCGCGAAAAAGCAGGGCCTGATCCTGATGGTCGGCCACACGTTCCTGTACTCGCCCGCGGTTCGCAAAATCAAGGAAATCGTCGACAAGAATGACATCGGGGAGATCCGCTACATCTCCGCCCGCCGCTTGAATCTCGGCCTGTTTCAAAAGGACATCAATGTCGCCTGGGACCTCGCGCCGCACGACATCTCGATCATCCTTTATATCATGGGCGAGAACCCGAACAGCATCAATTGCCGCGGTGCGGCCCATATCACCCCGGGGATCGAGGACGTCACCTCGATGAACCTCTATTTCTCCAACGAGCGTTCCGCCACCATCCAAAGCAGCTGGCTCGACCCGAAGAAAGTACGTGAAATCACCATTGTCGGCAGCGACCGGATGATCGTGTACGACGACGTGGCGCCGCAGGAAAAAATCAAGATCTACGACGTCAACGTGAAGCGCCCGCCACACTACGACACCTTCGCCGATTTCCATTATGCCTACCACTACGGCGACACCTACAGTCCCTACGTGAAGGGCGAGGAGCCGTTGAAGACGGAATGCCAGCATTTCCTCGATTGTATCCGCAACGGCCGTACACCGATCACTTCGGGCGCCAAGGGCCTGGAGGTCGTGCGCATCCTCGAAGCCTCCTCCGCCTCGATCAAGCTGCAGGGCGCCCCGATCGATCTTTCCCCGGGCAGCAAATACGGACGCGCCCCCAGTGGCTCCGCGGCCCCGATGAAGGGCGGCACATCGACCCCGCCCTTCGGCAAAGGCGAAAGCGCCAAAAAAGGCTGATTCCAATCCTGCTCCTTCACCTCACGTCACCGGATGAATTCCACTCCCACCCTGCACCAACAAATCACTCCCGACGTCGTCCTGGGCAAGGGCGCGCGCGTTTTCGGTTTCGTCAACCTCTACGGTTGCGAGATTGGGGACGAATCGAAGGTCGGAACGTTTGTCGAAATCCAACGCGGCGCGAAAGTCGGCAAGCGCTGCAAAATTTCCAGTCACACCTTCATTTGCGAAGGCGTGACCATCGAGGATGAGGTTTTCGTGGGCCACGGGGTGATGTTCACCAACGACCTGTTCCCGCGTGCGACGAACAGCGACGGCAGCCTGCAAACCGCGGACGACTGGAAATGCATTAAAACTCTTGTGAAAAAAGGCGCCGCGATCGGTTCAAATGCGACCATTCTTTGCGGCATCACCATCGGTGAACGTGCGGTGGTTGGCGCAGGTGCGGTAGTTACAAAAGACGTGCCCGATGGGATGGTCGTCGCCGGCAACCCGGCTAAAATTCTGCGGAAGGCCTGATCCTTCGTTACGGGTTGCCCGCCGCTGCAACCGTTGCTGAAATTTCCCCTCATTTTTCTTAAAAACTCCGAATTAATCCTCTGATATTCCATGTCCTCCAACAAGGTTCCCTTCCTCGATCTTAAAGCGCACCACGATCCCATCCGCCAGGAAGTCATGGCAGCCATGAGCGCGGTCATCGACGAAAACGCCTTCGCGGGTGGAAAGTTTGTCACCAAATTTGAGGAGGAGTACGCGAAGTTCTGCGAAACGAAGTACAGCATCGGCGTCGCCAACGGCACCGATTCGCTCTGGTTCTCCCTCCTCGCCCTCGGCGTGGGCGCGGGCGACGAAGTAATCACCGCACCGATGACCTTCATGGCCACGGCCGAAGCCATCACCTATGCGGGCGCCAAACCCGTGTTCGTCGACATCAATCCCACCACCTACACGATCGATGTGACGAAAATCGAAGCCGCGATCACTCCGCGCACCAAGGCGATCATGCCGGTGCACCTGTTCGGTCAGAGCGCCGACATGGATCCGATCATGGCGATCGCAAAGAAGCACAATCTCTTCGTCGTTGAAGATGCGGCGCAGGCCCAAGGCACGCTCTACAAGGGTCGCAAGGCCGGCTCCATTGGTCACGCCGGTTCGTTCAGCTTTTATCCCGGCAAAAATCTGGGTGCGTGGGGCGAAGCCGGCGGCATTACGACCAACGATGCCGCGCTGCGCGACCGCATGATCATGTTCCGCGAGCACGGTCAGAAGAAAAAATATTACCACGATGTCGTGGGTTGGAACGGCCGCATGGACGGCCTGCAGGCGGCGGTGCTCAGTGTGAAGCTGAAGTATCTCAGCAAGGCCAATGACGGCCGTCGTCGCGCCGCTGCGCTCTACGATAAGCTCCTCGCCGGCACGCCGGGTGTCATTCTGCCGGTGGAAGCGGATTATGGTCGCTCGATTTATCACGTCTACGCGGTGCGCGTAGAAAAGCGCGACGTCATCATGCAGCGCATGACCGATCGCGGCATCGGTACCGGGATTCACTATCCCGTGCCGGTCCATTTGCAGAACGCCTACGCCAATCTTGGCGGTAAAAAAGGCGACTTCCCGGTCAGTGAAGCGTGCGGCGATAGTTTTCTTTCACTGCCGATGTTCCCGGAACTGACCGATCAGCAAATCGAGACGGTCGTTCGGGAACTCAAAGCTTCCCTCGCCGGATAACTTCTCTTCCGGTTTTTCCGGAGCCGCTCGCGTCGTCGACACGCTTTTATTCTTCCATCCTCTCGCCTAAAACATCCTTCCCCTCTGCCAACCATGGAAGACCATTCTCAATCATCCGGCTCCTCGGAAAATCCGCGCATCAGATCAACCACCGGAGAGGCCCAGCGCATGCAGCGTCAGGCCCCGGTGGTGCAAGTCGCCCCAGACAGCCCTATGTTGTCCGTAGGAGATATTTATTATACGCTATTCCGGCATAAGTGGAAGATTGTGATCTGCTCGATCATCGGCGTAGCGGCTGCGTTGATTTTCCATGCATTGGTGCCAAATGCGTACCAGTCAGAGGCCCGGCTATTCATCCGCTATATCATGGATAGCCAGGGCGTGGGGCAAAATCCGGACGACGTAAAACGACCGGATCAACGTGGGGAAACCATCATCAATTCCGAAATCGAAATTCTGACCAGTTTGGATCTTGCCCAGCAGGTCGCAAAGGAAATTGGCCCGGAAAAGATTCTGAAAAAGACCGATGGCGTCAACGATCTCAACAATGCTGCGCTCATCATTCAGCGTAGCACTCTGGTCGAGGTTGGACGCGGCAGTACTGTCATCCACGTTGTGTTTTCCCATCGCAATCCTGCGATTGTGCAACCGGTCCTTTCCGAAATCGTCGAGCGATATTTGGCCCGTCATCTCGAGATCCACGGCAGCAACGGCATGGTGGGAAGCTTCCTCGAAGCGGAAACCGACAAATTGCGTTCGCGCCTGGCTCAGACGGAGGAAGAGCTGCGCAAGGCGCGGGCTAAAGCAGGTGTAATCTCCTTGGCGGACGCAAAAAAAACGTACTCGGAAGAACTCGCCAAGCTGAAGCAGGAAATTTTTAACGCCCAAGTAGAGGTGGCGGAACACGCTTCGATCATCCAGTCGCTAACGAAGCAGTCACCCGTTTCCACCAGTCCAGGCAACGATCAGAACGCCACAGATAGTTCTCCAGAACCGACTCCCGATCAAATCAAACAATATCGCAATCTCTTGCTCCGCATCGATGCGCTGCAAAAACGAGAGCAGGAACTCTTGAGCTATATCCGCGGGGATAACAAATGGGTGAAGGACGTGCAGAGCCAGCTGGCGGAAGTGGAGGCTCAGAAAAAAAGCCTCGAAGAATCCGTTCCCAAACTTGGCCGTACGATTGTCCCGACGGCTTCGGCAATGCCAACGGTCCAAGGACCCGGCTTAATCGACATTCCGACCGAAAACGCCCG
>JBEHXD010000087.1:0-13384 GCA_048498875.1 Verrucomicrobiota bacterium | reverse complement strand
TTGCTCTTCGACGAAATCGAGAAAGCTCACCCGCGCGTCCTCGACATCCTCCTGCAGATTTTGGAGCCGGCGCGGCTCACGACAGGCGCGATGCACCTGGAAGACAACCCGAACGACGCGGAGTTGATCCGGGCGGAGTGCGCCAATGAGTGGCCGGACTGCCAGATCACGGTGGTGGATACCCGCGCGGGATTTATTGCGGAGATTCCGAAGGGCTACGACCTGATCCTTTCGGACTTCCATCTTTTGAACTTCGACGGACTCGAAGCGCTGCAAATCGTCCGCGAGCAGGCGCCTGCCACGCCGTTTATTTTTCTTTCCGGCAAACTGGGCGAAGACTGGGCCATCGAGGCCCTGCAGGCCGGCGCCAAGGATTATGTGCTCAAGGACCGGCCCAAACGGCTGATTCCCGCCATGCACCGCGCCTTGAACGAAGCCCGGATGCACCGTGAAAAACAGGCGATCGAGGAGCAGATGCGCCGTGTGCAACGACTGGAAAACATCGGCATGCTCGCCGCCGGCATCGCGCACGATTTCAACAATGTGCTCGCGCCAATCATGATGGGGCTGCCGCTGCTTCGCTCGGAAACCGGCGACACGCGCCAGCAGCGGTTGCTCACCAACATGGAGAACAGCGTCCAGCGCGGCGCCGGATTGGTGCGCCAGATCCTCAGCTTTGCCCACGGCGTGACGGGCGAAACACAGCTGGTGCAGGCGAAACACCTGATCAACGACCTGGTGGAAATGTTGAAGCAGACCTTTCCGAAAAACATCCGGATCGAACGCGACATTGCTCCCGATCTCTGGCCGTTGAAGATAAATCCCACCCAGTTCCAGCAGATCCTCCTCAATCTTCTCGTCAACGCCCGCGACGCCATGCCGCAAGGCGGTGTGCTCCGCTTGATCGCATCAAACCGGCAGTTGGACGAGGTCGGCGCGGCGGCGATACCAGGGGCCAAAGCCGGACGCTTTCTTTATCTCGAGGTCAGCGATACCGGAACCGGCATTCCCCGCGAGGTGTTGGAACGAATCTGGGAACCTTTCTTCACCACGAAGGGCACCAGCGGCGGAACCGGCCTGGGGCTTTCCACGGTGCGCGGAATTGTCGAACAAAGCGAAGGCACGATTGCGGTCCAAAGCCAGCCGGGCCAGGGCACGTCGTTCCGGATTTTCCTGCCCGCTTCACCGGGCAAGGAAGCGGGGAGTTCGGACAGCGCGAGTGTGGCGGTTCCCCGCGGCCACGGAGAGCTGGTCCTGGTGGTCGACGATGACGCAAGTATCCGCGACGTCACGACAGCCACTCTCTCAGGCCATGGTTACCGGGTACTGGCCGCCGCCGATGGCGCGGAAGCGCTGGCTCTTTTCGCCCCGCGCAATCTTGAGGTCCGGGCGGTCATCACCGATCTCGACATGCCCAACCTCGACGGGGGCGCCCTGGCGAAAGTCGTGCATACGCTCAATCCCTCGGTCCGGATTCTGATGGTGAGCGGATCGTCCGATCTCAAAAAGCTTCGCCGCCGCACCCCGGAGTTCAGCCAATTCCTGGCCAAGCCCTTTCCCGCCAGCGTGCTGTTGGAAAAAATCGCCGAGATCCTGGGCAAGAACACCGTCGCGCCCTTCGAAACGAAATAAATTCCGTGAAACCAGCGGACTGCCCGCGAATCACGCGAATCGACCCGAATGAGCCGGCGCCGGCTTTCACGCCAAGGGCGTTTTTCGAAGGTAGGGGCCGTTGCCCTCAACGGCCTTCTGCCTGGCGCGGTGATATCCCAAGGCCGATGAGGGCATCGGCCCCTACCTTAAGGCGCAGCGCCTGCCCTACTGCATCGCATCGTGGACGACTTTTGTGTCCGTAAATTGTTTAAACGCGGCGCTCTTACCCTCGCGCAACCAGAACACGTGGGCCGCGGCGAAACAGAAGAGCTAAACGTCGTGCCCGCGAATCACGCGAAAAGACGCGAATAGGACCCTGATAATTTTCAGCCCGCCAAAACCCTGATCTCTGCGCCCTCCGCGTCGAAATTTCGAGTCTTTGCCTGCGCAGTACTTCGTTTCCTTCCCCACCTTCGCGAGACCCCACTCCGAAAGAATCCGCTGGCATGGCCGAAAGACGTAACCGGCTTTTCTTGATTCCCCGGGCGGGTGCGTTTCTCTCGCAGACTCGCCATGAAACGCCTTTTGAAATTTCTCGGTTACGCACTTGGAACCATCGTCCTGCTGCTGGTGATCGCTGTTGCTTCCGTTTACGGACTCAGCAGCCGCCATCTCGGAAAAACCTACCAGGTGGCGGTCAAGCCAGTGGCCATTCCTGCCGACGAAGCGTCTCTCGTGCGCGGACAACACATCGCCCTGACGCGCGGTTGCATGGAGTGCCACGGAAAGGATTTCGCCGGTAACAAGGTGATCGACAATCCCGCCATCGGACTGATGTGTGGTCCCAACCTGACGCGGGGCAAAGGCGGCCTGCCGCAGGATTTCACCAACGACGATTGGGTCCGGGCGATCCGCCACGGCGTGGCGAAAGACGGACACCCGCTCGTGTTGATGCCCTCCCTGGAGTATGCGCATTTTTCCGATGACGATCTGGGTGCGCTGATCGCTTATTTGAAAACCGTGCCCGCCGTCGATCGCGACCGCGTGCCGATTAAAGTGGGTCCGGTCGCGCGCGCGTTGATTCTGGCCGGACAGATCAAACTTTCCGCCGAGCACATCGACCACGAGGGCCTGGTTCCACCCGTGGTTGTTCCCGGGGTGACAGCGGAGTACGGTCATTATCTCGCGGCCGGCTGCATGGGTTGCCATGGCGACCAACTCGCCGGCGGCAGGATCCCCGGCGGACCGCCCGATTGGCCGCCTTCGCAGAACCTCACTCCCGCGGGCGATCTCGCGAAATGGAGCGAAGCCGATTTCTTCCACGCCCTGCAAACCGGCACGCGGCCCGACGGCACCAAATTGAGCTCCGTGATGCCGATCGCGTTTGGTCAGATGAACGACACCGAAATCAAAGCCCTGTGGGCGTACCTGAAAACCCTGCCCCCAGTCGCCACTGGCGGAAAAAGTAACTGAAGAGATGCCCGCTAATCACGCGAAGGCACAGGGAGATTGCCCACGAATAGTTTCGCCCAAAAGCAGAGGCGAAACTTACCAAGTGCCCTGCGGCTGATCGCCTCCGGTGTTGGTCCGGAGACTACTGCTAATTAGTAGCTGGCGGGCAGTGGCCCGAGCTGAAAGGCAGTCCATCAGCACATCAAAACAACAACCTTTTCGTGCATTTTCGTGACTCTTCGTGGCAATCCTCTGACCAATTCGCGTCGATTCGCATAATTAGCGGGCAACCCTCTGACCAGTCAGTATTTCGCCCTGATCAGAAATCCAATTTCAGGTCTTGCGGAACGCAGAATTTTGACCCAAGTTGCGGCCCGTTTTGTCTTTGGTGCGGTAGCCAAGTGGTAAGGCCGAGCTCTGCAAAAGCTCTATTCGGCGGTTCGATTCCGCCCCGCACCTCCATTTTTCAACCTGCGTAGCAGGTGAGGTTTGGAGAGGCAAAAACGGAAGCGGACACCAAAATGGTGCCCACGTTTTTCCACTCCGGAAGAACTGGACGTAACGGGAACTAACCCGCCCGCTACCCGCTAACCCTGCGGCACTGTTTCAGGCTATCATCGCGGTTGCACCTCCAACCATGAAACCACGTTACCGCCTGATCATTCGCAGCGCCCGAGGTGACACGTATTATTGCTTCGACACGTATACCAAGAGGCGCACCAGCCTCAAGACGGCTGATCGCCATGAGGCCGCGCGAATCCTCAATGCGAAGAACGAAGCCGCGATCCAGCCGATGCTGAACCTCCAGATCGCCCGGGCCTATTTGTTCGGCAGCGAAGACAATATTGCGAAACGCACCTGGCGGGACGCGATCGTCGCCCTGACAGAAACAAAACTGGGTTCGAACAAGGAACGTTGGCAACGAGCCCAAAAAGAGAAGGCGTTCGTGCCCTTGTGGTCGCGCCCGCTCGTGGAGACCAAGGGCGAGGAATTGCTGATCGTCCTGCGCAAGGGGGGCGTTTCCACCAACCAGCACCTGCGTCGCCTGCATAATTTCTGCGTGGACATGAACTGGCTACCTTGGCCATTGATTCCAAAACGCCAGTGGCCGGCCGTTCGGCACAAAGAGAAGCGTGCCATTACGTGGGAAGAGCACCGCCGGATTGTGGAGCGCGAAGGAAACGCTGAGCGGAAGGCGTTCTACCAACTGGCTTGGCATCTGGGGGCGTCCCAAGGCGATCTGGCAAACCTGCACGCCGAGGACGTGGATTGGACGAGCGGCACCATCACCTACGTCCGCATGAAGACCAAATGGCGCGAGAACCAGACGCCGCCCCAGATCAGATTTGGGCAATCAGTCGCCGACATCCTCAACACGCTGCCCAAGGCCGGTCCGCTCTTTCCGTATCTCCGCGGCCGTCTCCCCGGGTATCGGGCCAACGAATTTCGCGAGCGCTGCCGCGGGTTGGGCATCCGCGGCGTCAGTCTGCACTCCTATCGCTACGCATGGGCCGAACGCGCGAAAACGGTGGGTTACCCCGAACGTTTCGCCCAACTCGCCCTTGGCCACAATAGCAAGGCTGTCCACCGCGCCTATGCGAGAAATGCCCGGGTCACGCTGCCGCCGTTGGAGGACTATGAGAAGAGTGCGGCAGCCGCGCCGGTGATTCCGTTGCCTGTGTCTACCACCGGTTAACCCCACCCCCACGTTCGCGATTGCACAATCTCAGCGAATTAGTCCCGGGTAACTCGATTATGATTGAACGTGCTTTTCTGCTCGTTCAAGAAGCGCCTTGAGTGCTTTTTCGAGGCGCGGAGGACGAGTAGTTTGATGATTTATGCTCTCCAAATGTTGAATGAATTCAAATTTCTTGGTCGTTGAGTTCTTGTTGTTTTCACGCGCATGGAGGAGCATTTTCCCTAAACTCATTACTCCCGTGCGCACACGCTCAAGCATACGGTCAAATTCATCGACGCTCAGAAAGAAGACGTTTTCGAAGGGGATCAAAAGCTGCCCTCCGTGACGGGCTTCCAGATCTTTCACGGCTTCAGAGGCGATCGCACTCGCGAAATCTTTGCCCGAACCTAAATGCAATGGCTCGTGAGTCACAATCAGAAGAAATATTTCCGCAGATAAACCGGCGGTCACGAAGGGCTCTGGAAGAATCGCATTCTTCAATCGTGCTGCGGTCTCAATACCTTGTTCGATTCCTTTCCAAGCAGAGGATTTGATTGCAGAAAAAACATCCTTCGGCCTGTGACTAACCTTCCCTTTCCACGATAACTCCACGGATTTTGCATCAACAAGTAGTACCGCATCATTGTCCTGAATGAGAAAATCAATCACCTGTCCTGTTCCCGGGAGCATTTTTTTCAAATCTGACTCACGCAAATATGAGACGGCAGATTCATGTAAACCACTCGCTAGGTAATCTTCAAACGGAGCCCCAAACCGACTGCAGAACCAATTCGGATCAATGCTCTTCAAGGTGCGGTAAGCCAGCGACGGAAGCGAACGGTACAAGAGGATAGGTGAATACGGGAAAAGATGATCACCAAGCCGCAGAAATGGATAGTCTAACAAGCAAGTATCCATCTGGAGCTGTTCTTCGATTGAGTACTGGTTCCCTAACTCAAGATCCAACGACTGCTGCAATTCAGCTGGAATTCGACTGAGGCGGGCTATTACCGAGTCAACAACAGCCGGCGAGAATGCCCGATCCATATTCTGCATTTCAGAGCGCCGCAAAAACCTTTGCGCAGATCCCTGCAAAAATGGGGTCACGAGAATGAAGCTCAGCTCTAATGCTTGATGAAGAGAAGCGCCAAACGCTTGCTGAAATCGCACGGAAAACTGATGATTGGATGGCAGTCCACCGAAAAGTATCCACTGCCGTGCAAACGCGTCTCCGTTGATATCTTGTTGTAGCCAAAACTGACGTATGGCCAAGAGCCGTAAGAAAATTATAAGATGGGAATACTCGGTAGGCATCCGACTGTGACCATCCATAGCGTGAAACTTGTTCACCAATTGGTGGAAATCGTTGAGATTTGCGGGGGGCAGATTCAGGGCACCTTGATTTGCCGTCCGCATAGTCCATTGAATGAGAAGTAATAAATGCCAGGGCTGATATTGCCGCATTTTCTGAGGTTCGGCGGCGACGGCAAAAAGCGCGGTGATGGCGTGATCAATGACACTCAGAGGATGCCAACGGCCAAGCATGCTCACCAACTCTTCATAGTCAGATTGAAGGAGAGCAGGATCGAAAGGGGGCGCTGAGTCGCTTTCCATCTGCGAAACAAGTGAGGGGGATCGCTATCCCTGCAAACAGAATTCCTCTGGCTGATCTATTACCGCCCCAACGTGGGAACGTGATACCTTGTGTTGGTTTTTTGTCCGCCAGTGCTGGCTTACGGCGTTGGTGACCTTGGCCAGCCATGTCCGATCCTTGGTGAGTTCCAAAATTTCCAGCGTCGCGAAATATTTGACGCTGTTGGGCTGGGGATTGCCCAACGGTTTCAGCAACCGAGCAACGACCAGCACCGGCACATCATGCGGCTGGCAATTCAACACCCAGGCCGTCTGCTCCACGGTCAGCCGGGCCGGGAGCTGTCCTAGGAGATTCAAAAAGCGTTGTTGGTCGTCTTTCATTCCAGTGGGCTATTTCTGGTGGCGATTCGTCGGCTCAACAATAGCGCGGCCCTGCCGTAATTGCGGTAGTTCGCCTACCGTAAAAGGTGTAGGCGAAAGTGCCCCGCCTTCGTTCTTCGGGCGTCCTCAGCTTCGATCAGTCGGGTTGGTTTTCGGTGCACTTGCGCAAGTGGTGCGGTGATAGACGCAATACCCTCCCGACTTCGCGAGGTTGTAAGTCGTTTAAAACCGACGCACCGAACCTAACGTTTTCAGGCCGGAGACCTACACCTTTTACGGTAGGCCCGCTCTATCGACGGGTCAGTCGAACGAAGGCATCAAAAGCCCATATGCCTAGTTTAAAGATTTCAACCAGCCTAGCCGCGCTTCTCAATTTGATGGTCGTAGAAGGCTTTCAATTTCGTCAACGACCCAAGCTTGGGCAGATCGGTTTTAGCGGGAATCGCCGCGCCCAAGTTCAATCCAAACGAATCGTTCAATTTGCCAGCCGCCGTAACCGTGCGCAGGGTCGCCATGAATCGCTCGATCACTTCCCTCTCCGTCAGTTCGCCCGCATGGACGGCCTCGACCGTATCCAGCAGATAATGCCGGCAAACATAAATCAGGATTCGCACGTGGCGCTCGTCCTGACGGTTCGTCTGGTCATGACTTTTCAGATTGGCGAGTTTCGCCTTGAGCATCACATCGGGTGCCGGAACGGAATAGCTCTTCCCGTTTTCGAACGTGATGGTTTCCGTGACATTCAAGTCGGCCGCAGTAAGACCAGTGACAGCACGCAGCACATCCACCTGCAATTCCAGGTCGCCACGCCGCAGAATAATAGCCCCAAGCACCGGCGAGCGAGGTTCAGGATTATTACGAAATTCCCAGCCGGCCATCGCGGCGATAGCCAGAGCCAGTTCCTTATCCTTCACGAAGATGTCGGCGTCTTTGGAGGTGAACGGCGCAAACCCGGCCAACACCGCATCGCCGCGTGCCGCGTAATACGAAGCCCAGAGATTTACGGCGTGACCGCCGACAATGACCACATCCTGGGAAAAGATCGGGTCAAAATCCTCCGGCTGGGTCTGCTCAGGCACGGACACGCGGACGGAAACTGATTCGGGCGGTACGGAAATTCATCGCCGCAAAAGGTGAGTTTTCCCGCTGAAGGTCAGCGGCACTTACCAGCCCGGATTCCAGCCGACTGGCGTCGAGCAATCGCAGGAGCGTCTTACGCCAGTAAACGTTCTTCAGCGTGGGAGTTTTCGGCAGCTTGCGCAGGGTGCGTTCGATGAGCGGCAACCTGTCCTGCGCCGAAAGCTTCCGAGCACGCTCCAGCCATGCGGCCTGCGCGGCAGACTCGATGGGCAACTTTCGCGGTGTGGCTAAACGGGACATGGCGGAAAACTAGCAATTGATTCGCCCACGACAAGCCCAGCTTTGGTGAAAAACAGGGGCTCGCAACGGACACCCAAACGGGGGTTGCGCCGCCTTTCGAGCATTGCTTCCGACCACCGAACGCTGCCTCCTTTATGCCGGCGCCAAGAATGCCCAAGAAGAACTTCCATGAAAGCCGCTGCCTTCCAAGAACTGCTCGAAAGCGTCCGCGACGCCGGTGCCTACCTCAAGGGCAACCGTAAAGCCGTCGCACGGACGGACCGCATCTCGCCACATTCGGTCGCTGCCGTCCGCGCCAAGCTAAAGCTCAGTCAGGCGCAGTTTGCCCGCGCCTTCGGCATCAGCCTCGATAGACTGCAAAATTGGGAGCAAGGCCGTCGCCAGCCCACCGGCCCAGCCAAGGTGCTGCTCAGGGTAGCCGAGCGCCACCCCGAGGCCGTGCTAGAGGCCGTGGCATAGCTCGCCTATGTCAAAGTAAAGGTGCCCAGAAACCATGAATTTTAATACAGTCGGTCTACATCTGCTTATCTCCGACAAGGCCGACTCTGAGCGCGATGCATTGGCTGATGCATTCGCAAAGGGCGGCGGCATAGTACATCGCCTCGGCCGTTTCTGGGAGCCGCCAGCACTCGACCCTGCCACAGTGCGAGTATACGGCGCTGATTCGTTCTGCCTCGTGCTTGAGCAGAAACTTGGCTTCGCGCTCTGCTCGCCAGCCAACGACCTGCTGCTGCGTGTGCCGTCGCGCTTTCTCCAGCGACAGTTGGAAAGGCGTTCGTTGGCCGAGGTCCCATCGTTTTCGTTTCCGGTCTTTATCAAACCCGTGACTCCGAAACAATTCCGCGGAACGGTTTATCGCAGCGCTGAAGAATTGACCGATGAATGTCGTGGGCTGCCTCCTGAAACCGCGGTATTCGTCTCAGAAGTAGTACAGATCGCCGCCGAGGTTAGAAGTTTCTTGCTGGATGGCCGCGTGCTAGACGCATCAGTTTATGAAGGAAGCGCCGCCAAGGCAGAAGCAATCACCTTCATCCATGAAGTGGCACGTGCGGTGCCCCTTCCCTGCACTGTTGTCGTCGACGTTGGCCTGATTGCTGACCGGGGCTGGGCAGTAATTGAGTTCAATGCGAGCTGGGGTGCCGGCCTCAACGGCTGCGACGCAAGCAAGGCTTTGCCGGCAATCCTCGCTGCATCGGGCGCGAACCTCACCTAGCCATGCCACTTGAATCCACAGGCAGTCGCGATGGCCCGGCGCCACCATCCCGGGGAAATGGGGAGCCCCATTTTCCCTGGACGCGGTATTGGTCCAAGCGCGGTGATCGGCCTACCCTTGCGGAAGACTATCTTGTGCCACCGGCGGCGAAACCGGATTGGTTTTCCGCCGGCCAAGGCGCCACGCTCAAAACCTTGCCTGATCTTTCCGACCTGCCCTGTCTCATCCTACTAGGAGACCCCGGCACCGGCAAATCCAATGAGATCGCCTTCGAGGCCACCCGGCTTGCCACCCGGGGCGCGACAGACTTCGCAGTGAAGCGCCTCGATCTCAAGCTCCGCACGGAATCTCTCATCGAAAAACAGGTGTTCCAAAGCCCGGAATTCATCGGATGGACCGAGGGGCGGCATGCGCTTACCCTATTCTTCGATAGCATGGACGAGTGCTGGCGCCGCGTGCCCGAACTGGGCCCAGTGATCATTTCCGCTCTCGAACCGTATCTGAAAAAGCAGCTGCTGCCGCTTTATCTCCGTCTAGGCTGCCGCGTCGCGGAATGGCGGGAAGAAATTGAAAACGACCTTCGCGCGGCCTTCGGCGAAGGAAAGGCGGGCGAGAAGGTCCAGGTTTGGGAACTGGCGCCATTGACCGAGGAGGATGTGAGTGTTGCGGCCGGGGCCAGCGGACTCGATGCGACGAAATTCCTGGGAGAAGTGAAAGAGCGCGAGGTGAATGCATTCGCCGCGCACCCGATAACGCTCCGGATGCTTCTGGGCACAGCGAAGGAAGGCGGTGCGCTGGGACGTGACCGTGCGGAAATTTACCAGAAAGGTTGCATGCTGCTTTGCCGGGATCACCATCAGGACGAAAAGGGACAGCCGCGCCTGACCACTACGATTCAGGAACGTCTAGGTTGCGCTTCCTATCTCGCCGCACTCGGTGTGCTCTCCAACCGCTACCTTGTATTCGGTTCCACCGAACGTCGGCCCGAGGAGGAGGCCGGTGTCATCGCGGCTCAAGACGTCCTGGGTCAGAAAACCCTCCTGCCGGGGACGAACGTAGAATTTACTCGGGTGGTTGTTGCGGAAACGCTCCAGACCGGGCTTTTCGACGCCCAGTCCGGCGACTTGTTTTCCTGGCGCCACCAGTCCTATGCGGAATATCTCGCTGCCAGCTACTTCCAGCTTCGGGGTATCCCGGTAGGGGAAATTGTGCAGTCGCTGTGCGACACGACATCAGGGCGTCCGCGTCTTTGGCCACAGGTCGAGGAAACCGCCTGTTGGCTCGCCCCGTTAGTGCCGGAAGTATTCAACCGACTCGTCCAAGACAACGCCGAGGTTTTCATCCGCTGCGATCCCGTCCGGCTGGGACTGGACCAGCGGGCCCGAATCGTGACCGGCTATCTCGAACAGGTGCGCGGTCACCAAGCCCAGGCGGCCCAAGGCCGCGAAGAGACCCGACTCAATCGGTTGGCGCACCCCGGCCTCGTCAAGCAGCTCGCTCCGATCTTGGCCGACAAGACGCAGGACATGTTCCTGCGCGACCTCGCACTGGATCTCGCGCGCGCCTGCAAGCTTCGCGAACTGGTCGACCAGCTGATTGCGATCATGTTCACACCGGGAGAACCGGGTCGGCTACGGCATGGCGCGGCCATCGCGCTACGTCAATGGGCCGACGCCGAGATTCGCACGAAGGTCCGCAGTCAGCTAAAACCTGAACTGCTCAATAGCGATGATGTGCGCGGTTGTGTGCTCGGAATCCTTTGGCCGGGAACTCTCACCGACGAGGAGTTGGTTCCCTTTCTCACGAAGCCCGCCAAGGACAACTACGTCGGCTCCTACCAAATTTTCCTAGGCGAGCATTTTCCCGCCGGACTGGATCGGGCTAACCTCGTACCCTTAATCCGCTGGGCTCGCCACATCGGAGAAGACGACGATGCCGACGAACATCGCCCCTATGACGGCGCCGGTTCTGCCGTCTTCCTCGCGGCGTTCCGTTCACTCGAGAAGCCGGAGATTCGCGTCGAATTCATGCCTGCGGTGAAGGAAACGGCCGATCATCACCGCACACTTTTCAAACGGGAAGGCCGCAACCTAACCGAGGAACAGCCCCAGCGAAAAATCTTCTGGCGGGAGTTGATCGCCGGCGAACTCCCTATCCGTGAAATCATCATTACCGCACATTTGCGTGAAGCCGGCTTAGTCGAGGATGCGGATTTTGACTGGATAGTGGACGAGGCCACCGTCGCCAATCCGAGCGAGCGGGAACGCTGGCTTGAACTCATTTTCTGGATCTTCCGTCCGACGCAGCACCTCGAACAGATTGCGCGGCTCGAGCCTTTCGCCGCGGCCGACAAAACGATCGCTGACCGCGTACGGCTCTACACGACGTCGCAGTTGGTCGACTCCAACGGCGAACGGAACTGGCAAAAAGAGCAGTATTACCGCGATGAGAAAGCGAAGGCGGAGCGCGCCCAGCGGAAAACGTTCCGGCAGTGGGTCGATGAAACCATGACGGGCTACGAGACCACCCGGAAACCGAACTTTGTCTGGGGGCTGGTCAAGCACCTCGCCTATCCCATGAGGGATTTCGGCGATTCCGATTCTCAAAACGTGAGCGAAATCGGTTGGAAATGCCTCACCGAGGAACAGCGCCAACGCATCCTGGCCTTCGGTCCAGATTTCATTTCCACGGTCACCGTCGTGCCGAGCGAGGTATATGATCCGGGGCAGACCTACTGGAGCTATCTCCGAGAGCTGCCGTGCGGCACCTACGTGGTCGCTCACTTCAATTGCGCAGCTTGGTCCGATACTGATTCTCGAAAAAAGCAGATGTTCAGCGGCAACTCATTGATCGAACTGACCGCTACCCTTGAGACCGAGCGCCAGCGTCTGCTCGCTGCAACTTCCAAGCGCCTCGACTTGGTGATTCTGGATGCCTCGGTCTGACCAACCAGCGTTAACGAGCTAAGTCGAACAAGGTAGATTAGAATTTGAGACAAAGATCATCTTAGTCCGATGTCTTTGACCTGAGGTAAGTGCTCATGGAGCCCAACAGTCGCGCAAGTCGTGGAGTATTTCGCGAAGCGTGCTGCGATCTTTCGCCATCGCCGCATCCAATTTATTCCGGCGGTATTCGCGAACAAGTTTCATGACATGAACTGTGCACACCATGTAAAGATGTTGGTCTAGCCACGTTTTCGCAGGATGTCTCGCGTGCGCACGAAGGAAACCCAGCAAGCGATCAACCGGGTTCGGGTGTCTCCGCTGGACAAAGTCCTCCTTGGTGAGAACTTCGGAGCAAATGCAGCAGAGTGAAATCGCGACGGCGAGGCGGCGATAATCGACCGCCTCCCCCCACTTTCGGCCGAGCAGATATCTCGCCGCGAATCGATCACACGCGAGTTCCCGTTCCGGGCCCGCGATAGTCCGCTGTTCTTCAATCGCATGTCCCATTTCGTGCAGGACCGAACAGCTGATGACCCAAGGGAAGATGCGGTTGACGACTCCTACATGGACTTGGTCTATCTGGGTGGGCAGCGGTGAGTCGAGATGCCAGTTGAAGACTTGGCCGTGCTCGAGCAGATGCATCAGCGGAGCATCCGGTTTGAATTTCATAGTCAGCGCCGAATGAAGTAGGAAATAGGAAGCACACCACCGCTCGCATAGGAAGCCCTCCGTAAGCACGATCTCCTGACATGCCGGTATATAGCCCGCTTCGCTGACGGCAGTCGCCACAATCACCGGCGACTTGAGCCGCCGCACATACGCGGTCGATGGACTACGCGCCATCGAAGTGGCGGGTTCGGGAATCACACAACTCCCACCCCGAATGAGATTCTTCAAAAGGTCGTCTCGGAAAAATTGCATCGCCGCGGCGCAATTATCATCAAGTGCGGCGATTGGTATCTGGTGGGGCATTGCTTACCGAGCAGACTGCCGAATCAACCTGACAAGGCAACAAATTGACGCTCGCCCTCATACAGCAGGCACAATCGTTTCATGGCCACAATCGGTAGCAATAAGTTGTGCCGGTGAAGGCCGAACGATATTGTGGAAGGAAACATGAGACCGCGAAACAGTCGCCTTGGCCCGAAT
>JBEHXD010000086.1:0-13716 GCA_048498875.1 Verrucomicrobiota bacterium | reverse complement strand
CACGGAGATCGAAAACCGGGGCGAGGTGAATGTGTTGCTCAACTTGTGCACAGCGATCGAGGAATCGTGGCTGAAAGAGCTTTTCCCGGAAGATTTTTTCGATGCCGGTGGCGTGATTTATGATGAAACCGCCCGGCGCGTGCTGGCGCGGAAGGAGCGGCGGTTTCGCGATCTGGTTTTGGAATCGAAGCAGACCGCTGCCGAACCGCCGGAAGGTCAGGCCGCGGTCCTGCTCGCGCGCGAAGTCATGGCGGGACGCATCACGCTCGTGGAATGGAATGAAGCGGTGGAGCAGTGGATCGTGCGGGTAAACTGCCTGGCGAAATGGTGGCCGGAGCTGGAGGTGAATCCGATCACCGACGCCGACCGCGCGACCTTGATCGAGCAGATCTGTTATGGCAGTTTCGGGGCCCGGGAGTTGAAGGACAAACCGGTGATGCCGGTGCTCCGCGACTGGCTGCTCGCCGAGCAGCTGGCGGTTCTCGATGAGTATTTGCCCGAGCGGCTCGTCATGGCCAACGGACGGAAGGCCCGGCTGACTTACTCGAAAGACGGCCCGCCGGTGATGAGCGCGCGAATCCAGGAGCTCTACGGTGTCAGTTCAAGGTTCACTCTCGGTCACGGCCGCGTGCCGGTGAAGATCGAGGTGCTCGCTCCCAATCAGCGTCCGATCCAGGTCACAGACGATCTCAGTAATTTTTGGCGCGAACAATATCCCAAGGTGAAAGCAGAGCTGTCACGGCGTTATCCGAGACACGAATGGCGCTAGTGAAAGTCGTGCGACGTTTGGTTGGGCAAGTCTGCTTCCCGCAGCGGTGCCACCTGTTCGGTTTTAACGTGAATCACTCCCGACACGCTTTGCAGTTTTCCGGTAATTTTGAGGGCGGGTTCCTGCGTGATCATCAGTCGGTGTTTCTCGAAAAAGGGCGCGTAGACGACGGCGTTGGCAATGCCGGTTTCGTCCTCGAGGCTCACAAACACCACGCCCTTGGCGGTGCCGGGCCGCTGGCGGCAGATCACGGTGCCAGCGATGGTGACGCGTTCGCCATCGCGGCGTTCCTTCAAGCCCGCCGCAGTGCACACCCCGGGCAAACGTGCGCGCAGGGCGATCATCGGGTGTCTTCCGGTCGTCAGCCCGAGTGTGCTGAAATCGGTTTGAAAACGCTCGGTCAAATTCATCGGAGCCAGGGGTGAATCGTCACGCTCTGGTCCGGCGAATTGCTGAAACAGGCTTTCCTCTTCCGACCAGGCGGCTTCCACCTGCCACAGGGCCGAGCGGCGGTGCAGACCGAAAGCATTAAGTGCTCCGACGGCCGCGAGCGCGCGGCGTTCGACGGCGCTGAAATCCGTGCGGCGGAAAAAATCATCGATGGATTCAAATGCCTTTTGCTTTCGGGTCGCGAGCATGGCTTCGGCGGCTGATCTGCGCACGCCGCGAACATAACGCAAGCCGAGGCGGATGGTGGTTTCCCCCTCGACGGTGCACGTCCAGTCTGAGTATTGCACGCACGCGGGGTTGGTTTTTAATTTCGCAAACCGGCGGCCGTCCTGCAGCAGCGTGGCGGCCGAGTAAAATCCCATCGGCTGATTGTTGAGCAGGCTGGCATAGAATTCCGCCGGCCGGTGCACCTTCAGCCACGTGCTGGCGTAGGCGAGCAACGCAAAGCTGATGGCATGTGATTCGGGAAAACCATAGGCGGCGAAAGTCCTGGCGGAGTAAGTGACCTTTTCGATGACGGTGGCATTATGCCCTTGATCGACCAGGGCGGCAGTGAGCTTTTCGAGTGCCTGACCCAACTTGACGCCTTGATCTTTCACGAACCCCATGGCGCGGCGCAATTGTTCGGCTTCCGCTCCATTGAATCTGGCCAGCTTCATGGAGAGTTCGATCATCTGCTCCTGAAATAGAATTACGCCTTTGGTCCGACCCAAAATCGGCGTTACGATGCTTTCCACGCTGGGAGCGATGTAGTCCGGCTCTTCCAATCCATCGCGCCGCCGAATCAGTGGATGAACCAGATTGCCCGTGATGGGACCCGGACGAACGAGCGCCACCTCCATCGCGAGATCATAAAGATCCCTGGGTTTGAAGCGCGGCAACGTGGACATTTGCGCACGGCTTTCGATCTGGAAAACACCAATGGTGTCGGCCGCACGGATTGCCTGATAGGTTTCGGGGTCGTCGGGTGGAATTTCGCTGAAGCCTTCCGGACCTCCACGTTGGGCGCACAGCTGGAAGGCATCCTGCATGACAGCCATCATGCCCAGACCGAGAAAATCAATTTTAACGATGCCGAGGTTTTCGCAATCTTCCTTGTCCCACTGGCAAACCGTGCGGCCTGGCATGGACGCATTCTCCAATGGGACGACCTGATCGAGCTTTCCCTGACAGATCACCATGCCACCGGAATGTTGTCCCAAGTGACGCGGCAATGATCGTACGCGGTGATAAAGACGGTGAAGGGCGGCGGCGCGTGGATGTTCAGCGGCGATTCCCGACATCTTCAATTGCTCTTTCAGGCCGAGTGTCTGGGGAAAATCACCATTGGCATACAGGCTGGAAAAACGATCGAGGGCATCCTCGCCAAACCCGAGCACCTTTCCAACTTCGCGTATCACACTGCGACCGCGATAAGTGATCACATTGGCCGTCATCGTGGCGCCGCGCTGACCGTAGCGGCGATAGATCTCCTGAATCACCTCCTCGCGACGATCTCCACTCGGTAAATCCAAATCGATGTCGGGCCACGAAGGATTGCCGTCGGCTCCGATCCGCCCTTTGCTGAGAAAGCGTTCAAAGAGCAAGTCGTGCTTTGTGGGGTTAACGGCGGTGATGCCGAGCACGTAACAGACGGCGCTATTGGCTGCGCTGCCTCGACCTTGAATCAGGATTTTTCGTTCATGAGCCCACCGGCAAATGTCCCAGACGATGAGGAAATAACCGCAGAAGCCCAATTGGGCAATCAGCTTCAATTCCCGGTGAAGCTGCCGCCTGAGTTTGTTGGAAAAATGGCCGAACTTCTGATGCGCGGCGGCAAAAGTGACCTGCCGCAAATGCTCATATTCGCCGTTGATGGTCGAAAAGGTTGGGAATTGATAGCCGAGGTTTCCGAGCGTGAAGTCGAGCCGGCCGGCCAGCCTCTCGGAATTGGCAATGGCTTCCGGCAAATCGGAGAAAAGTTCGCTCATCTCCTCCGCCGGTTTCAAATGCCGGTCATCATTGCGAGAAAGCGCGCGCCCGGCGCAGTCGAGTGTGGTGTGCAGGCGCAGGCAGGTGAAGACATCGGCGACTTCACGGCCATCCTTGGTCGCGTAGTTGACGCCACCGGTGGCGAGCACGGGCAGACGATGCGCGGCGGCAAGGTCGGTGAGAAATTTCACTTCGCGATTTTCGCCGCGCTGCCGGTGACGCTGCAGCTCCACGTAAAGCCGGTCATGACCAAAAATGGTTTTGAGTTTATGCAGAGCGCCCCCGGCGGCGGCTTTACCGGCATTTTGCCACGCCCGGCGCACGGGTCCTTCTTCATCGCCGGTCAATGCGATCAATCCGTCGGAGTGACTGGCGAGTTCCGACCACGTGGCAAAACACGGCCGTTTTCTTTCGGCCGGATCGAGCCGGGGATCATCTTCGGGCGGCGAAAGCAGCGGCGGGCGCTCCGTGAGCTTTGCTTCGGTGATAAGCTGGCAAAGATTTTGATAGCCGTTGCGAGTGGCCGCGAGCAATGGCACCACACTGCCGTCTTCCATCGTTACTTCCGACCCCACCAGTGCGCGCAGGCCGTTTTCGCGCGCCGGACTGTAAAGCCGCGGGGCACCAGAAACGCCCTCGCGATCCAGCAGGGCGAGGGCGGGCAGATTGAGTTTGCACGCCGCCTCGGCGAGAGCTTCCGGATTGGAGGCGCCGCGCAAAAAACTAAACGCACTGCGCGCATGGAGTTCGACGTAGCCGCTCATGCTAGTCGTATTCTCCCTCGAGAAACCACGCATTGCCTTCGCGCAGAAGCCGGTAAAGGCCACCGGTGTCGAGTGCGATGTCCCATTCCAGCCGGTGCCAGTGACGATCGGCCTGCCACCAGTCGCCACTGCTGCGAAGGTGAGCCGAACGCCGTACGATGCCACCACTGACTGATTCCGTCCAAACGTAAGCCGGCTGGCCATCCACGAGTTCCAGCCGCGCGGGCAATGGCGGGCGAAACCGGCGCAATGGCGGGCTCAGTGGAGCATGCACCGGATCGACTGCAAGCGGTGGAATCACCGCAAGGGGCGTGATGAGTTTGAAGGCGTCCGGGCGATGGGTGTTTTCAAGTTGGGGCGTGCCGACATTTTCCGCGCCCACCAAGGCGGACAGTCGGGCGAGTGTTTCCGAAAAACCATGCGGGTCACGCAGCCCCGTATCGAAAATTCCCTGCTGGCGCACCAGCGGGCGAACGGGCGCGAGCTCCAGTGCGATCGAGGCAATCGCCGATTCGGTCTGGAGCGACTCCAGTCGCGTATGCAGGGTACGAAGCAGGATGACGGTTTGGCCCGTCGGTTCCGGGAGTCGGAAATCCAAGGCGATGGATTTCTCGTTTTCGAGAAGCAGGCGAAGATGGATATCCGATGCGACGAAGTGCGCCGTTTCCAAGTCGAGAGTTAACCTTTCCAGCAATCGGTTGAGCACAAAAAGCAGTGGTTCAAGCGACTCAAGGGCGTGCTCGAATTCCATTTGCGCGGAAAACTCTTGGGCAGGAATGACGGGTGTCAACGGACGCGGTGCGCCGCCTTGGGCGCGCTGCCAGAGTGAAAGTCCTTCGGCGCCGAAACGGCGGATGATCGCGTCGCGGGGGAGCGCGATGAGCTGGCCAAAGGTCGAGAGTCCCCAGTCACGCAAAATCCCCAGCAGGTCAGGTGGCGCCCCGGTGTTGGCCAACGGCAACGGCGCGAGGAATGCGGCCTCATCGTGGACCCACAGCGAGGTTTCCGTCGCACGCGCCGCATAGAAAGCGAGCAGGGGCGTCCGGGCGATTCCGGCGCTGACGGCCAATCCGAAGTTGTGCAGTTGGGCGAGTGCCGAAGTGATCCGTGCCGGCAGCTTGCCCAGGTTTACGCCGCGCAATCCGATCGTGCAGATTCCGGGTGCGGTGTCTTCGACCAGCGGAGCAAGGGTGAAGGCCACGCTGTGCAGGGTGGCACGGGCTTCGGATTCGGCGGCAGGACTGGCAGTGCGAATCAGCAGGGTCGGACAACGGGCGATCGCCTGCGGCGCATTCATGCCGGGTTCAACCCCGGCGTCGCGGGCCGAAGAGTTGGCCACCTGCACCACGGATTTGTTGCGCGCGTCATCGAAAAGTGCGGCCGGTCTTTTTCCAATATCCGCCTCGGCACGCAGCACGGCTTGCAGGGAAAAAGTGGCAAGATGAAGCACGGCGTACATGACGGTCTCAGCTGGCTTGGGCAATCGGACGCCGCTGACGGTCGAGGGTTGCGGACAATTGGGCGGTGAAGACGGGGCGCTCGGCTTCCAGCTCAGAAAAGGCATGGCTTAAGCCGAGTGTGAATCTGATTTCCGCACTCGGTACGCAGGCCTGCGGTGTCAGCACGAGCAACGTGAGGTCCGCCGGCTCGGCAGCGCGCTGAAGGCGATACCATTGGGAACCCGGAATGCGTCTCAGCTCGGACCAAGCCACGTTGCGGAGGTCGAGGAAAACCAGATTCAGGTTGGCGTCGCGCGCGATCAAGTCGGTGGCTTGTACGGCTTGGACGCAATTTTGGCAGCGTACCCACACCAGGTGGGCGAGATGGTCCGCGGGCAACGAACCGGGATCAAAGCAGTCGGATGCGTCGATGAGTGCGACCCGTTGATAGCGGGCTCGCGTGGAGGCGAGTAGTTGGGCGAGCACGGAATGACTGCCACTGCTCGGGCGGGTGGCGACAATCTCCGTGACGGCTCCCTGTGGCAGTCCACCGCATGCGGCGTCGAGTGCCGGAATCCCGCTCGCGAGCGTTTGTCCCCCGGGTCGCGTTGGAGCGGGGAATCGCTCGGCCAGCAGATGGCGGAGCGACGCGATTTTTTCGGACGCGGGCGGCACGGTAAGTGAAAACAAATTTCAACTCGATTGAGTGCGCAGCAGTCCGACCATTACACCTTGGATGACGAGTTCGTCCGCCGGAAGCAGATCGGGATAGGCGGGATTTTCCGCTCGCAAAAAGGGATGATCGCGTTGGACTAGAAATCGCTTTAACGTGGATTCGCCGTCGATCAGCGCGGCCACAATATCGCCGGAACGTGGTTCCCGTGCGGTAAGAAAGACCGTGTCGCCATCGATAATATTGGCCCCAACCATTGAATTTCCGCGCACCCTCAGCGCAAAGAGCCGCGCATTGCGTCCCAAGCCAAAGGTCGCGGTATCGAAGGTCACATAGTCCTCGGGCTGCTGCTCGTTCGCAGAAGGAGGCCCCGCCGGGATTACGCCGTAGAGTGGTACTTCCCTGACGGATTGGCGCGATTTCCTGCCTGGTTCAATAAATGCCCGGGCTTTACCAGCAATGCGCTCGAGGGCGCCTTTTCTTTGCAACGCCTGAAGATGACGGGTGACAGCAAAAGGACTCGCAAATCCAAAGTGGGCTTGGATTTCCCGCAAACTGGGGTGATGGCCGTGCTGTCGATGATGAGTCTGGACGAAGGAAAGGACTGCCTGTTGCCGCGAAGTGAGCATAGTGTTCATTTGAACACTATCTGGTTCAACGCAAGGGAAAGTTTGGGCAATCGAGGGGGTCAGTCCGCCATCAGGCTGAACTCAGCGTCTATGAACGAATTCGCCGGAGGTGCAAAACACCTCCGGCGAAAAACCTGACATTGAATCTCGATCCTGAAGCAATCAGGCTCGATTTTCCGTATGGCGAATATTACCTGCGCTTCAGGCTCATGACCATCAGCGAGAGGCCGAGAAGAACCGCCGTGATGCCACCTTCAGGTACTTGGAATACATAGTCCTGACCGCGACCGGTGGCTGCGATCAAATTGGCCGCCGGAGCGTTGGGATTCGCACTCAGAAAGTTATTCATCCCGGCAATCGCAGCAGTGACTGCCGCTGAATCGACACCGTCAATGGTGACCAGCGCGAAGGTGCCATTGTTGACCGCGAGATCGACCAACTGCCAGATCTCGATCTGTAATGCCGCGGCGTTAACATTGCTGATGCTTGGCGTGTAATATTGCTGCCAAAGCTGTTCGATCTTGAGAGCGGTCGCCGCCCCCATGGGATTCGGGGTGGTCTCGTTGGCCGATTTTGGCGCATTGGCGAGCGACTCCAGTTCATAAGGCAAGCTGCTGCTGCTGCTCCAATGCCAAGGGTCGATGCAAAAACCATCGGTAATGACGCCATTGATGTTCAGTTTTAAGACACCAGCATAGACGTGCAGATTACCACCCAAGGTGGAACTATTAATCCAGACGGTCTCATTGGCACCTACGCCGGCCTCGGCGATATTCACCGTGTCCGCACGCAGCGCGACACCGGCGATAAAGGAAGAAAGGGTTAATCCGAGGGCCAAAAAAGAGCGTGAAGTGATCATAGAGTACCTACCTTATGCTTTGGCTGTGCCAGATTATTGCAGGGGTTTGATTTAATTTTTTAATTATTTTATATCAACAGATTAGGTTTTTTAAAATGACTTACCTTTAGTTGGGGTATTTTATCAGCGTTGTAAGGGCGTAAACCAATCCGACGATTCCTGTGATTAGTACAACGGAAGAGCTTGGCCAGCCATAGCTCCTAATGCTGAAGCAAGGAGAACTGAAACTGCGATTATCGAAGTGCGCACGGCATCAGCCAGTGCTGCCGCAACTCTCCCGGCTGAGCCATAAACAAGCCAGGGACCGTGAAGAGAGGGCATTTGAACAGGCGACCAATGCCACGCCGGTCCAACCAGTCCGTCAGTCATTCGGTTGCTGACACAATACGAGGTGGGAAGAAAGCAGTGGTCATGGAATTTTGTGTTTTTGACCTCTGGTCGAAGAATACCGGCGTTGTCGACCAGCGGGAGTTTTTTAGAGGTTTCCGATTCGAGGTTAGCGGGCGGCGGCCTGACTTTTGCCGGCATCCGCCATTACCGGCCGCAGCTCGAGGCAAAAGCCGGCGGACGAACAGGGAAAATGGCGTGAGAGTTTGACCGCTTCATCGAGATTTTCGCATTCAAGAAGAACAACGCCGCCGAGTATTTCCTTCGTTTCCGCAAAGGGGCCGTCGACCAGGGTGAGCTTTCCTTTCATCTTGCGCAGTGTCGTGGCACTGGTGGCAGGGAGCAGTCGCGCGGCACCGCGGGTTTGGTCTTTTTTAAGCAAATCTTCGTGCCAGTCGGCGCATTCGTTGCGCAATCGTTCCTGTTCCGAAAAGGGCTGGGCGAAAAACTCGGCTTCGTTGGAATAAACCAACAGGACGTATTGCATCGTGGTCAGGGGTTCAGGAAGTGGTCGAACGGAGCTCGCATGAATCGACCGGCAAACTGATTTTGGAGGAATGCAAAGTGGCCTGAGAACAATTTCTGCGATTTCTTTTTTCACGGAGCACGGGTAGTGTGCGCCCATGATTCCTGCCCCGATTCTTCGTCTGGTTGGTTTACTGCTGATGTTGATCTGCAGTCTGCAGGCGGCCGACCGCTATACCTTCGGCATGGTGGCCAAATCCCAGGGAAATCAGTTTTTCGAAGCCGCTCACTCCGGTGCGAACGACGCGGCCCGCGAGTTGGGCAGGAAATATGGGGTGACCATTGCCATCGACTGGCGGACGCCGAACGAAGAGGATGCGCAAAAACAGGCGGGATTTATCGAGCAGCTCGTGCTGGCAGGCGCGGATGGGATTATTGTGAGCTGCTCGGATGCGAATAAACTCACGGATGCAATCGATCATGCAGTGGGGCAGGGAATTCCCGTGGTGACGTTTTCGGGGGACGCTCCCCAAAGCAAACGCCTGGTGTCACTCGGCATCGACGATTTCAAGTGTGGCGAACGCACGTTTGAAGAACTGGCGAAGCTTTTGGATGGCAAGGGGACGGTCGCGGCGATCGACGGGAATCCCAATGCCACCAATCTTCAGCAACGTGCCGCCGGCTTTCGTGCGGCAGCCAGAAAATATCCGGGAATCAAGGTGCTGGATGTCTTTTATCACAAGGAAACCCCGGCTGATGCGGTCGCGAAAATCGAGCAGGTGATGCAAGGAAATCCGGAGATCACCGGTTGGGGATTTCTTGGCGGATGGCCCCTGTTCACGGATCACGCGCTAAATTGGAAACCGGACACGATCAAATGTGTATCGGTCGATGCCCTGCCACCCGAGCTGGTTTATGTGAAAAGCGGTCATGTGCAGGTGCTGCTTTCCCAGGATGTTTATGGCTACGGTTATCGGGCGGTGGAAATCCTGGTGGAAAAACTGCACCTTAAAAAATCTCCGACCTCGCAGATCGAGAATACCGCACTGACCGAGGTCACGAGTGGGAACGTCGACGATTTCTCCCGGAATTGGGAGAAGTGGTTGCCCAAATAAAAATCAGTGGGGCGAAAATGAATTGCACCAGGATGGTCGGTAAAAGGTTGCGTGTCGGTGGAATAACACGAACCAACCGGGGAATAGGCTGTCTATTTGGGAGGCGCTGCAGTTGGCGGGCGATAAACGCTGCTTCTAGCTAACCATTCGCCACTACATCCGCCTTGAAGCCACTTTTTCAATGGAGCACAATTGACGCCGTAACATCGGTTTGCCTATGGATCACGATAAAGTGAAATCTCGATGGATGGATCTGCTCTTTGGGGTGCGGCGATCGATTCGATATCATTATTCCAGGAAAGTGTTTTTTGATTCCCTCGGCGATTGGACGAATTTCCTTACGATCCTGTTTGGTGGTTGCGTTATTTTCTTTGTGGCGGCGTCGGTTAACACCCGTTCCACCGCGGCCATTATCTTTGGGGGCTTGATCAGTGCATTGACCGCGTTGGATCTGGTGGTCGGCTATACTGTCAAAGCCCGCAAGCATGCCGATTTGTGCAGGGAGTTCTCCGCTTTGGAACGCGAAATGATTGGAATCGGAGACGAGCCGACAGGGAATGATCTCAAGCTAACACTGAATCGTCGGCTGGAAATCGAAGCCGATGGACCCTTCATCCTGCGTGTTCTGGAGGCGACCTGTCACAATGAAGTGGCGAGGTCAATGGGGTGGCCGTCAACCGAGTTGGTGGAGATTGGATTCTGGCAGGATGCGTTCAAACAGCTTTTCGACGTGCAAGCGGAACGCCTCACGGATCCGCGCTGATCGATCGAAGCGAGCCTTGGGGATTCTTTGCTCGGGATGGAGGGATTTCTTGTCAGCGGTTTGCAATTGAGTGGTGCAGGAGCGAGATGCGTTGCGATTCTCCAAAAAACACGGAACGAGAATGGAGAAACTTGTCTATATATCTTCTGCCGCACACACGCTCATGCCTCACCTGCCTCCATCAAAAACTCGTCTGGGAATTTATGCCAATCGCTTGCAGGTGCTTTCGCGCAATGCGTGAGTGCTTCGAAGCCATGACGAACAAAAGCATTGCGCGAACATCCACGGTCAAAACAAGCGGTCCCCGCTTCCGGTTGGAAAAAGTGAAAGGCAGCATACGGCTTCTGGGAATGGTGTTTTTCCTCGGCACCCGTCTGGCGGTATTTGCCGCGGGGGCGAATCAGGAGCCCCTGGAATTGTCGGATGGACGTATTTTTGATGGCTGGGCGGTGCTCCGTCAGACGAACGATACCCTTACAATCCGGCATTCGAAAGGGATTGCGAAGGTATCCAAGGAGCTGCTTCCGCCGGAAGTGCTGGCCCAATACCCGATAGTGGTTCCGCCGCCTCCGGTCGTGGCGGCACCAGCCCTTCCTCCCGAACCGCAAGGCCTCGACAAACCCACCAAAGGAGAGCGGTCGATCAGTGCGCGTGACACCATCAGCGACACGGATGTGCGCTGGACCTGCCGCGCGGCGGTGACCGGTGTGCCGGGGGGTATCACCCGGACGAGCAAAAACCGCGTGGGTGAATTTAAAACCGATTTTGTATTGCCATTCACCCTTGAGGAGGTGGGCCCATTGGAAGACGCCATTGCCAAGGCCCGTAAATGGTCTCAGGCGGTCGCGGAGAAAAAACCGAAGCCACCGAGTTTTGAGAAAAGCATGGGCCAGGTTCTTGGCCATGAGTGGATTTTCAGCTGGGACACGGAACATGTCGTGGTCCGCACCGGCTTGAGTGATGTTGCCCGGTTTGAAGATCAGGATCTCGCGAAAATCCAGGTGTTGCTCGCGGCATTGCCGCACATGGAAAAGGAAAAACGCGATGAGGCCAAGGCGGGCGAGGATTTTGCCGCGACTTTGAAGTGAACGCTTTCCCTGCACGTCCGGCGGGAGGCGATGTGGTCAGGTGGCCTCGGGCGAATGGCTTGTTTTCAAATTACGCTTGAGCGGTATCGTTGTGGGGGCGCGTTTTTCGGCAGGCACGCTTCAATCGTTTCCGTAGCATTGCACGGGAAATTCCCCGACTGCACATTTGCGAGGGGAGAGGTATAGTGGGACCGGGTTCCGGTCAGTCCGGTGATAATCCCTTAATCTCAACCTCTCAAAAACATGTCCTCCGTAAATTCACTTCAGGAACTTTTGATCGAAGAAGTCAGGGATCTCTATGATGCCGAAAAGCAGCTTGTGAAAGCCCTGCCAAAAATGGCCAAAGCCTCCACCAATTCGGAATTGAAGGAGGGCTTTAATCAACACTTGGAAGAAACAAAAAATCACGTGACCCGATTGGAACAGGTGTTCGAAATCATGGGGGAAAAGGCTAGGGGCAAGACGTGCAAGGCGATGCAGGGTTTGGTCGAGGAGGGGGGCGAAGCAATCGATTTGGACGGCCCGGACCCCATTCGCGATGCCTGCCTGATCGGTGCGGCGCAGCGGGTCGAACATTACGAGATCGCGGCCTACGGTACCGCCCGAACCTTGGCGGAAACCCTGGGCCTGAATGACGTGGCGGATCTTTTGCAGCAGACGTTGGACGAGGAAAGAAAAACGGACGAAACGCTCAGCGAGGTGGCCAACACCGTGAATGAAAACGCCGATTTGGTGGCAGAAGAGACTGGAAAGGACTGAGTGAGGTCTGCGAGTAATGGCCTGTGCGTTGCAACCAGGTGGAAATGCGGCGCACAGGTTTCGCGTTTGCTGAAATCCGGTCACCCCCGGGCCGAGTGTAAATTCATCAACTTTCGCACCAGCGCACGCGGCTCGATCGGCTTGGTCGTGCAATCCTGAAATCCACTCTCGAATGCCTTGCGGCGGTTTCTTTCATCCGCGTAGGCGGTGAGTGCCAAAGCCGGTGTCAGGGGAAGCTGACGCTCAATTTCGCGGTGTCTGATTTGGGAGATCAGGGCGTGTCCGCTGCTGGCGCCAAGCCCGATGTCGCTCAGGATCAAATCCGGTTTCGCGCGCTCAAATTCCTCCAGCGCTTCCGTGACGGTTGCGGCGGGGATGACCAACGCTCCGGCCTGATGGAGCACAGCCGCGAGAGCCTGGCGTGTTTCCAGGGAATCTTCGACGAGCAACACGCGTCGATCGCAAAGGTCCGGACGGATCTCCTCGCCGTCGGTCGGGGCGTGGGCAGCCTTTTCCTGGACCGGCAGGGGAAGCACGATGAAGAACCGGGTGCCCCGACTTGGCCCGTCGCTTTCGGCCCGGATCGTCCCGCCATGCAATTCGATCAACTGGCGCGCGATCGCGAGACCCAATCCCATGCCGCTTGCAGTGGGCGTGGCGGAAGGTTCCACCTGAACAAACCGGTCAAAGATTTTGGTCAGGAACTGGGGGCTGATTCCCTTGCCGGTATCCGTTACCGTAATCTCCACCTTGTCGCCTTTGCGGGCGGTTGCGACTGTGATGCGTCCTCCGGGCGGGGTGAATTTTATCGCATTGCTGATCAGATTCGAAACCACCTGTTGTACACGGCGGGGGTCTGCGTCCACCGTGCCGACGGCTTTGTCCAGCGTCTCTGCGAGGGTGACCCGGGTTTCGGTGGCTTGATTGTGGAAGGGCGGAAGCATCGATTGAATGAGCGCATTGAGTTCGAAATGGGACCGTTCCAGTCGCATTTTGCCGGCCACAATTTTTGCCGTGTCCATCAGGTCGTCGATCAGCACCTGTTGCTCCCGGACGGAGCGATTGATTGCGGACAGGCCCTCCTGCAGCATTTCAGGATCCGGATTTTTCTGTTCACTGAGCAGTTTCGACCAAAGCAGCGTGGCGGCCAGCGGCGTGCGCAATTCATGGGAAACGTTGGCCAGAAAATGATCCTTGGAGGCATTGGCGGCCTCGGCGTTGATCATGGCACGGCGCAGGTTATCCTCCGCGCGCTTGTGATCGGTGCCGTCGCGCAGCACGACCACGAATCCGGAATGCTTTTTGTCGTCGGTATGGACGGTCGAGATGATGACCGTGCCCCAGAATTTCGACCCATCCTTGCGCATGTACCAGCGTTCAACCAGCACCTGCCGGTCAACCACCGCTCTCGCCAGATCGCGCTCCGCCATGCGGGCCGCCCGATCCTCCTCCGTCATGATCACGGCGAAACCCCGGCCCTGCACTTCCGCCTCGGTGTAACCCAAAATAGCTTTGGCTCCCGCGGCCCAAGTGACGTATCTGCCGGACGGATACCCGCCCACAAGGCATCGATGGACGAGCACGA
>JBEHXD010000085.1:0-13829 GCA_048498875.1 Verrucomicrobiota bacterium | reverse complement strand
TTCGTGCGGCTCGTTGTAGAGCTCGAAAATTACATTCGTATCGTTGGCGAACCGCGGCGCCATGTATGTCCAGAATTGCTGGACGTAGGTGGCGTTGCTGCTACTGATCGTGTCGATGTAGTGCAGATCGATGATACAATAGAGGCCCTTCGTCTTGCAGTAGTTCACCACCGGACGCAGCAGGTTGTTGTAGAAATTATCGCCATCGTTCGGCGTCCACGACCACGGGCCGCCGTAACTCGACGGCATGATGGGCAGGCGGACGACGCGCGTATAGAAACCCGGCGAGCTGCCCTGGGTGTCGCTGGTGTTCGTCAAGCGGTCGAGCAGCGGATTGACGCCCCCGTCATAGTTGTTCTGCGAGCCGATATCGATCAGCGAGACGCCGCGCAGGATTGTGACATTGTTGTTGGGATCGTAGATTTTATTGCCCGACGTGTGCAGCCACGGGGTGGCAGCGGACAACGCCGAGGCCACGGCGAGAAAAAGAACGGCGGAAGTGAGAGTCAAAAAGGAGTTTTTTTTCATATAATTCAGACCGATTTGAGGTCTTTCGATTTGTGTCCTGGAAAAACGGCGTCGTCGCCGCAGTCACAACGGGAATGGTCGACGATCGCTCGCGCCCGTCACCGGGCTTACGTGCCAGCGGAAGCAGGAAGGCCCTGCTTCCGCGCAAATCCGAATCAATCGGGAGTCAGCTCACGGAGCGGAAAACGCCCACTGCTGGTTGTTGCCGCCGTTGTAGCCCCAAAGCTGAATATTGGCGCCGTCGGCCGTCGACACACCGGCGACATCGAGACAGGAATTCGTCGCATGGACCGGGGTCACGCGATAGTAACCGCTGCTCGTGGCCGCGAAGGTGAACTTCTGGTTGTTGCCGCCACCGTAGGTCCACAGCTCCACCTTCGTACCGTCGGTCGTCTGCGAGTTGTAGATGTCGATCGCCTTGCCGCTTGCCACACCGATGATGCTGTACTGGTTGCTGCCGCGATTCAGCAGCGTCCAGCGCTGGTTGTTGCCGCCACCGTAAGTCCATTGGATGATCTGGGTGCCGTCAGCCGTTGCGTTGCCGGAGGCATCGAGCGCCTTGCCGCTGTTGCGCGCCACGATCTTGAACGTGCCGTTGCCCGGAGTCGTGCCGCCGCTGCCGCCACCGCTGTTGAAAATGGAGGCGACCTGCGCGCGATTATAGGTGCCGTAGGGTCCCCAGAAAACATCATTACCCCAGGGGCTCGTCACGTTGCGCCAATCGGTGGTAAGATCGAGCCACGCGTTGGCGGAATCGTTGCCCTTCAGCGACCACGCGATTGTCCCGTAACCGAATTGATTCGCGTACTGCATGAGGAGCTTATGGTCCACCTTGCAGCCGAGGTTGTTGTTGCCGTTGTTGTAATTCCAACCGAACTCGCCGACGACCATCGGCAGGTTCTTGCTGCTGAAATTCGAGAACGCGTTGTAGATGTCGTTTGAATTGTTGTAGACGACATACATGTGGATCGAGAAAAGCAGATTGTGCTGCGGATCGTAATTGAGCAGCTCCTGCCCGTAGTTCAGCGCCCCACTGGTTTTCTGGCCATAGCCCGGGCCGTCGCACACGAGCGTGGTGACGATGCCGGAATTGCGAATGGTGGTGATGGCCGTCTTGTAGGCGTCGCGCCACTGCGTGTCGGAGGCCGCGTTGCTCCACTCGTTGCCGATATTGATCAGCACGGTACGCTGGTGGTTTTTAAACACCCAGCTGTTGCTCGCGTACCATTGGGCGTTGGCATTCAAGTCCGCCGCGTTGTCGCTGCCGGTGCCGTCGTGCAGCTCGACCATCGGGACAATTTTGTAAGCCTCGTACTGTGTCAGGATCTGATCCAGCCGCGTGGCGGAACCCGACCGTTGCCAGACCACGCGAACGCAGTTCACCCGCTTGCTGCCCGCCAGATCGGGAATCGCGTTATAAGCGTCGGAATCGAACCAGATATGCGGATTATTGATGCCGACGGGAATGAAGTTGTTGCCATTGGCGTCCTTCAGATTTTTTCCGGAAACGGTGAAGCCAACAGCCCCAAAGGCTGCATGACCAAGACACAACGCCGCCACGGCGGACATGAATAGTTTTTTCATGGGATGGGATCTAGGGTTTAGGGATAGACACCGGGACACGGGGATGTATCCGGGCATTGAACGCGAAACGACGGGGTGGTAGCTTCGCTCGGGGTTGAGCGCGCAAATTATCACGGGAATGCAAATCGCGCACGTCGTCCAAAGAGACGACGCTTTCCACTCAAAAATTTGGGAGCAAAATCACATTGCGTCGCACGCACATCCCGCCTCCACGGGCGGCTCCTGCGTTGCAATCATTCTCCCCGCTTCACGATGACCCACCCTTACGGATCTTTTTTCAGCGGAAGATTGGCGTAAAGCGCCACCGCCTGCGCCCGCGAATGCACATGTAATTTTTCGCAAATGCGGCGGATGTAGGTTTTCACCGTCGGCAGACTGATGCCAATGGTGTCGGCCACTTCCTTGTAGAGATAACCCCGCGCGAGCAACGCCAGCACCTCATTTTCCCTCGGGGAAAGTCCGTCCGCCGCACTACCCTTGGCGGGCGCCTGCTGCAGCGATTGCACCACCATGCGCGCGATGTTGCCGTTCATCGGCGAGCCTCCGGCGGGGACTTCGCGAAGCGCCGTGAGCAGCGCTTCGCGCGACGTGCGTTTCAGCATGTAACCGGTCGCCCCGGCGGCCAGTGCCTCAAAAATGTGATTCGCATCCTCGTATACGGTGAGCATCACGAACTGGGTCTGGGGGAGCGCCGCCTTCATCCGCCGGACACATTCAATGCCGCTCAATCCCGGCAAGTTGATATCCACCAGCGCAACGTCAGGGGGAGACTTCGGCAGGCTCGCGAGCGCCGCTTCCGTCGAGCCAAACTGGTTCAGGCTGACAAAACCTTCCTCCTGACGGATCCAGTCGCTCAAAATGGTGCGGACGGTTTCGTCGTCCTCCACGATCGCAACCTTGATTGGACCAGTCGGTGGAGAAGGCGGGGCAGGTTCGTTGCCGAGTGTTTTCATTACGGATGAGACTTAATTGCGGGCCGGAGGGTTTGGTTGGGGATAAGGTGAGGATGACCCACCGTGCGACAGGCGGATGGTGAAAACGACCCGCGTGCCATTGCCGGGATCGGAGACGATTTCGCAACGACCGCCAATTTGAGCCAGCCGGTGGCGCAGATTTCCGAGGCCGCGGCCCACGCGACTGGAATCACCGGCAACATCCGCGATCTTTGACTGGTCAAAACCGCGGCCATTGTCGCGGATCGTGATTACAAACTCGTCCGGCCTCAGCTCGAGGGCAACCTGCACTTCGGAAGCGGCCGCGTGCTTCAGGGAATTGCTCAACGCTTCCTTGAACGCCAGCAGCAGATTGTGCCGTGTCTGGGTGCTGAGTGGCCAGGCGGGAAGATTCATCGGCAGATCCAGACGGCAGCTCACTCCCGCTTCACCCAATCTTTCCTGCGCAAACCGCGCAAGATAGCGCACCAGACTTTCCAGCGTGTCATGCTGGGGGTCGAGCGCCCACACGATTTCATCCAGGGTGTGGGTGACCTGAATGGCCGTGTCGTGAATGCGTCCGAGAACCGGCGTCACTTGATAAGGCTGATCCAGCCCCGCCCGCACCGACTGGCTCAACATCGTGATCCGCGTCAGGCTGGAGCCGATGTCGTCATGAATATCCTGGGCAATGCGGGCCCGTTCGCGCTCGATCCCGCGCTCGTACTCCAGTTCCTCCACCCGGCGCTGCATGCGCCGGCGCGTTTCATAACGCACGCTCCAGGCCACCGCAAACACCGCGAGCAGGATCACCGCCGTGCGGAACCACCAGGTCTGCCAGTAAAACGGCAGTACTGTAAATTCCAGCGTCGCCCCTGCGTTGTTCCAGATGCCGTCGTTGTTGCAGGCAATCACCTGAAACCGGTAATTTCCCGCCGGCAAATGGCTGTACACCGCCGTGCGCTTTGCGCCGGCATCAATCCAATCCTTGTCGAGTCCCGCGAGCCGGTGGCGGAAAAGAATTTTGTCGGGCGCGGCCAGGCTCAGGGCGGTATATTGAAACTCGAGCCGTTCGTGATCGGGGTGAAGTTTGAGTGCGGAAATTTTCCCCTCCTCGGAATTCTGCGCCTTGCCATCGACCGTGAGCGACTCGATCACCACGGGCGGCGGCAACAGGTTCAGATGGATCGACGCCGGATCCACGCCGACCAATCCCTTGCTGCTGGTAAACCACAACCGGCCATCGTTGGTGCGGCAGCCCGCCGCCTGCAATCCGCCGGAAAATTCCATGGTGGGGAGACCATCATTCCGGTCGTAGGCCTGGCCCGAAACGACGGGAATAATTCCCTCCGCGCAGCGATTGAGCTGATCCTTGGCTACGCGAAAAATCCCATGATGCGTGCTGAGCCAGAGAAAGCCCAAACCATCGTCAGCGATGTGACAGACCACTTTATTAGGCAGCCCCTGCTTCACCCCAATCGGGGCGAATCGCCCGTTCTTGAAGCGATCGAGTCCGCCTTCGCGCGAGCCGATCCAAAGGGTATCACCATCAGCCAGCAGGCACTGGACACCTTTGCCGGAAAGTCCCTCGCCCGCGCCATAACGCTTGAGTTCATCTCCGGACAAATTGCCAAGTCCTTCATCGCCCAGCGCCAGCCAGAGCGTGCCGCGGTTATCGCGCACCACCCCCGAAACAAACGTGGAACTCGGTTTGTTGTCGTGGAGATACCAGCGCGATTTTCCCTCCTTCAATTGCAGCAGCCCGTTGCCGGTGCCGGCCCAGAGTGTCCGATCGGAAGGGAAAAAACTCAGGGCCAGAACGGGAGTCAAACCCACCTCGATTTCGGGGACATGAACGAACTGGTCGCCTTGCAACCGATAGGCGCCGTTGCCCCAAGTGCCGGCCCAAACCTGCCCTTCGTGGTCGGCCGCCACCGACCAGACGAAAAGATTGTCGAATCCTTCGTCGTGGCCGTAGTGCTTCCAGGTATTTTGAAAATAACGGTAGACCCCGGAGCCTTCGGTCCCAATCCAGAGGGCACCATCCCTGCCCGGCGCCACTGACAGCACGGTCCGTCCCTCCCAACTGTCCGGCGCATTCAGCACGCTGAATTCGGTCCGCCGCACCATGGCAACGCCACCGGATCCCGCGCCAATCCACAGATTGCCCTCCCGGTCCTCAAAAAGTGCGCGGGCCCAATTTTGCATCAGCGCCGTTTGATGGTTAAAAACCAGTCCGCTTCCATCCGGCCGGACCAGATGAACCCCATCGTCCATGGTCGCAAAAACCAGTGAACCATCCCGCAATTCGATGGAACCATTGATCTCATTGGCATCCCACTCGCCCCGCTCGTCGGACCACGTGCCGTTCGTCCATTTTCGAATCCGGCCGTCGCGCACCACCCACCAGCCGCCGGACGACGCCGCACAAAGTCCCCTCACATAGCCGGTAAAATGCGCCGGCCCGAGATTGATGGGCGCAACTTTCCCGGCACGCAGTTCGTTGGCATCGCCATCCACTGAAAACCAGATGTGTCCTGCGGCATTGCGGGCAAACCGCACCTGCCGTGATTTGCTGGAGGCGGCCGGCAGGGATTGCGCGCCCGCCTCCTCCACCCGCTCAATTTCACCACTGGTTCGCAACAACCAGACCGTGCCATTTTCATCAGCCCCGATGGCCGCGACTTTGGCGTAAACCCCCGGTTTGGTGGCCAGCGTTTCAAAACGCCCGTCACGGTAGTGAGTAATCGCGCCGGTTTCATGTCCGATCCAAAGCGTTCCATCCCGATCTTCATACAAGGCCGAAATGCGGCTGTCCGGCAAGCGCGGCGTCGTGGTCGAATCGAAATTCATGAAACGCTCCCCGTCAAATCGTGCGAGTCCCGCCAGTGTTCCAAACCACATGTAGCCATCACGGGTTTGCGCAATCGCGGTCACGGCATTTTCCGGCAGGCCATCCTCCGTCTGCCAGATGCGCACCATATACCCGCCGTACGAACCGCCCGTGACAGCCGGCAGTTCCGCCGGACACGCCAAAATCGCCAGAATCAGCAGCAGAAATTCGATCGGACGACGCAGCATGGAAGGGTAAACTTTTACGCTCGATCAGGGGTGGTGAGCGGGGACCGCACGCAAAGTCGAATCCCGGGCTTTGTCAACGCCGCCAAATCCGCCGTCATAAGGACCGCATTTTCCGAAAAATGCCGAAGCGAGCACTCACGCCGGCCAATAAAAAACCACCGGCAGTGAAACCGGTGGTTTGGAAAGTCGGGTTGCGATTCAACCGATCAGTTTTCGTCGGAGTCGCTGAAGAAATCCGCCGCGGCGACCGTTCCCTTCGGCATGCCGTGGCCGTTGCGGGCGTGCTCAGTCGTGCCGTTCGCCGGAGTGATCGTGCGCGCGGGACGGTTGCGGCCGTTGCCACCGATCGTCACGGGAACCGGCGTGTGGCGGCTCGGCGTGGCGGCGGGAGCCGGCGTGGCTGGCTCGGTCTCTTCAGAATCAGACTTCTCCTTGGCTTCTTCCAGTTTCTCCCCGGTCGAAGCGGAATTTTCCACGAGGCTCATGAGTTCGGCAACCTCCGCACGAACTTCCTCAGCCTGCGTCTTCAGCTCTTCAGCGGAAGCGGCGGACTGCTGGGACAGGGCGGCGTTGCTCTGCGTGATGCGATCGATGCCGTTGACGGCTTCGCTCACCTGCGTGATGCCCTTGCTCTGCTCGTGCGAGGCCTGGGCGATTTCAGCGACCATCTCATCAAGGCGGCGGATGCGCTCGACGATGGCGGAGAGATTCGTGGCGACCTTCTCGCTCATCTGGGCACCCTGCGTGCTCTTCACGGTCGAGTCGGAAATACGATCGCTCGTTTCACGGGCGGCAGCGGCGCAGCGTTGCGAAAGGCTGCGGACTTCATCAGCGACGACCGCGAAACCGAGACCGGCTTCACCGGCGCGGGCGGCTTCGACGGCAGCGTTCAGCGCGAGGATGTTCGTCTGGAACGCGATCTCGTCGATGGTCTTGATGATCTTGGAAATTTCGCTGCTGGAAGCCTGAATGGCGCTCATCGAGGCCTTCATTTGCTCGACGTCCTGCGCACCGGCGTCGGCGGTCTGGCGCGCTTCCTGGGCCAGACGCTTGGCGTTCTGGGCGTTTTCGGAATTGCGGCTCGTCATGCTCGACATCTCGTGGAGCGCGGAGCTCGATTCCTCGAGCGCGGAGGCCTGCTGGCTGGCGCCGTCGGCCATCGTGAGGGCGGCCTGGGCAACCTGCGTGGCGGAAGTCTTGGTCTTTTCCGACCCGGAAGCGAGGTGAAGGGCGATCGCGCGGATCGGGCCGGTGACACCTTTCGTCACCATCCACGCGGCGATCAGACCGAAGGCGATGCCCGCGATCGTGATGCTGAGAAGGAGAATCTCGTTCTGGCGCTGGCTGACGCGGATGCCGGCCTCGATCTCGTCCTGATAGGCATGGAGCGACTTGCTCAACTGCGCGATGGTGGCGGTAAATTCCGGAGCGATCTTGTTGATGCCATCGGTGATCAGCTCATCGCGTTTGCTCTTGGATTCAACGACGCTGTCGATGCCCGCACCATAAGCCGTGGCGGCCTGGTGGAGGGAAGCCAGACGGGCGTTCTTCTTTTCGTCCTTGAGCGTGGCGTCGAGCTTCTCGAGTTCAGCCTGATCCTTTTCGATCAGCTCGATCTGCTTGATGACAAATTGGAGGGAATCGCGGGCGGCCTGCGCGTCTTCCTTCCTGGACGTCTTCAGGAAGGTGGCGACCTGCGTGCCGCATTCGAAAAAGGAACGAAGCGAATTGGCGACGCGGAAGGCGCTGTTCATGTCGCCCTGGGCCTTGGCCTCAGCCATCAACGTCTGGAGGCTGTCTTTGATTTCGAGACCTTTGGGAGTGAGAACCGTGTCCTCCACCTGCATGCGCTGGGTGTTGTTTTCCACCAAAGCTTCGAAGGTGTGGTGGTAGCGATTGAGCAATTCCTTCGCATTCGCGACCTGCTTGGCGCGTTCCGGCTCGGTGATGTTCTTTTCCGCGACGGTGATCTCCTCGAGAAGACTCTTGTGGGCTGCCAGGTAAGCCTGACTGCTCTGGGCGGAACCACTGGCAAGGAAGTCGTTCACCTGCACCTTCAGCGCGGTCATTGTTGCTTCCAAGGAGAGCGCGGTGTGGGATTCGGCGGCGCTCACCGAGAACATCCGGAATTTGTCTCCGGCGTTGGTGAGGGCGTAGCGCGAAACACCGGCGATGAGGGCCAGCAGCCCAATGATGGCCACAAAACCGAACGTGATCTTCTTACCGACTGTCATGCGAACCTTGGACATAAGAGGAGGGGTGGTTAGGGAGAAAAGCGGGGGAACGGCAGATTACTGATTGTCGAACTTGATCGGAATCGTGACGTGCACGGCGACGGCGTTGCCGTCCTTCTTCGCGGGCTTGAAGCGCCATTTCTTGATGGCGGTAAGCGCGGGCTCCTCGAGTTCGGCATGGCTCGACTTGACGATGGTCGGCTCCTGCACGTTGCCTTTCTCGTCGACGAGGAAATTGACGGTCACCAGACCGACGCTGCCACTGCGCGAAAAGCTGGACGGAACGTCGGGCGCCACGGTGCGGACGGGCACCGGCGGCTCGGTCTTTTCGTCGGCGCGGGCGGCCACTACCGAGAGGCAGAAGCACGTAATCAGAATAAAAAGGGCACGGAACTGTGTAGATAGCGGCTGCATAATGGGCAATATCGGCCCAAATTCGCATCTACTTGAGAAATTCATGAGCGAAGTGTGAATCGTTTGTGTGGGGATTCCCCGACCACCCCCTGGGCGGAACGCCTGCACAACTCACGATGCACCGCCTATAAATCGAATTTCTTGCAGTCCGGCCCGGGCAGTCTAAGTTGCTGCGGAATCGCCCCCGGTTAATGCCCTCCCGCCCGCTAAAACGATTTTATGGGATTTTAACGAAGGGTCTGACCGTCGCATTCGTCTGCGCATCGGTCGGGGCAGCGGAGGTGGCTCCGCAGGATCTGGAGGCGTTGCTCGCGCAAAATCGCAAACTTCAACAGGAAGTTGAACAGCAACAGCGGCAAATCGACGCCTTGCGTGAACGACTCGACGCGATGCAAAACCGCCCCGACTCCCCCGGGTCACCCCGCGCTGCCGAAGAGGCTGCTCCCGCTTCGTTGCCCAAATCCGCTGCGGCTGACTTTTCCGTGTTGCGCTCGGCCCGCGAAATCCGGCTCAGCGGTGAGGCCGGATTCGCGTTTTTCAGCTCGGGTCGGAATGGGGGCTACCCGAGCTCCGAGTTCCGCGTGGATGATGCCAAACTTTTTGTCGAAGCCCCGATCTGGAAGAACGTCTATTTTTATACCGGAATCGAACTCACCACGCGGGAGGCCAATGACGAGTATTTCCATGTCGGCGAACTTTACGCCGACATGGAGGACGTCTTCAAATCGGGTCACGATTATTCCCTGAGCCTGCGCGTCGGCCGTTTCAACCTGCCCTTTGGCGAGGAATACCAATACCGCAACGTGATGAGCAACCCGCTCATCCTGCATTCCGTCCAGGACATCTGGGGCATCGATGAAGGCGTGCAGGCCTACGGTTCCCTCGGCCCACTCCAATACAACCTCGCCGTGCAAAACGGCGGACACAAGACACAGCACGACTACAACAAGGATAAGTCTGTCACGGCACGGATCAGCTATGATCCGGTGACGGCCCTTCATTTAAGCGCCAGTTTCCATCGCACCGGCCAGCTCGATGTGGTGAACGACGGGCTTTCGGAAATCTGGTTTGCCAATGATTTTTTCCGCGCGCTCGGACCGACGACGAACACGAAAACATTTTCCGCCAAATTGTACGAACTGGATGCGATCTGGCATTGGAAGGAAGGTCACTTTCAGGCGACCGGCGGAGAGGCGTGGTTCGATGACGACAGCACGGCAGCGGACAACTCCCGGCATTTCACCTTCCTCAGTCTCGAGGCGATGCAACAAATCACCGGCAAACTTTACGGTGCGGTCCGCTATGGCAAATTGCGCGCGCCCGAAGGTTACCCGCTCGCGGGACTGGGCAACGTCGGGAATTATTTCTACAATCCCTTTGGTCCCCGGACGACCGATTTGGAGCGTTTTAGCGCAGGACTTGGTTACCAGTTCGACCTTCCGCTCGTCTGGAAGGTGGAATACAGCTGGGAAAACGGACATCTGGTCGGCGGCGCACGCCGGGGTGATTCCGATACCCTGGCCACCGAACTCGGAATAAAATTCTAATCCATGCCCCGCCTCCCCCGCCTTGCTCTCACGCTCATCTTGATGGCCACCGGCAGCCTCGACGCAGGAACGATCACCGGCACCGTGAAGGCGCAAGGCGCACCATTGGAGGAAGGCGGCGGAGCCGGTTCCGGGGCTTACGCGAGCCGTCGCTATAAGTTCGCCGAAAAAGTCGACTACGACCGCCTCACCGATTTCGTCGTCTACCTCGATGAACCGCTGGCCAGCGTCACCCCGGCCGGCGGCACTTCCGTGGCCATCACCACCCAGCGGAATGCGATTTTCGACCCCCATGTCCTGCCAGTCGCGGTGGGCACGAGCGTGAAGTGGCCCAACGAGGACGAGATTTACCACAACGTCTTCTCCATGTCCGACGCCAAGCAGTTCGACCTCGGGCTTTATCACCAGGAAAAGGTGCCGGTACTGGTCTTCGACAAAGTGGGCCGCATCGACGTGTTTTGCGCAATCCACAGCCAGATGCACTGCATCATCCTCGTGGTGCCCAATCCGTTTTTTGTCAAAGTCGATGCCAACCAGAAATTCGTGATCAGGAACGTTCCCGCCGGGAAATACAAGTTGCGCGCGTGGCATGAGCGTTTGCCGAGCGTGGTCCAGGAGGTGACGGTCCCGGCCGAGGGCGAAGTCCGGGCCGATCTCACGCTCGGATTGGCAGCCCTGCCAAAATATTGAGCGCCCACCCATGAGCCCGCCGGAGCACCAGTTGCGTTTCAGTTTCCAAACCAAGGTTCTCGGCCCCGTGCTGGCGGTACTGGTCCTGCTTTCCGCCATCACGCTGTGGACCGTCGACCAGTCGATCACCGATCAAATGCAGGAGGAAGCCCGCCACACGCTGGCGACGGCGGAAACCGTTTTCAAGCAGACGCTCGATTTTCGCTCGCGGGACCTGCTCACCCGTTTTCGCAACGCGGTGAGCGAACCCAACTATCGCGCAATCGGGCAACTCGCCGCGTCGAACGATCCCCTCGCGCGCGACACCGTCAGCAAATTCCTCTTCCGCCAGCTCGATGAATACGGCGAGGATTTTGAAGCCCTGCTGCTCACGGCCTCGGAGGGACCCTCACAAGTCGCCGCCCGCCATCATGACGAGACCAGCACCGACGGCTGGATCAAGTCCACCGCCTCCCTCACGCGTTCCGCGCTTCAGGGCGAGGCGGTCCACGGGGCGCTGCAGTTCGAAGGTCACATCTATCTGGTCGTCGCCGTTCCCATCTACAATTCCGCCCGCACCTCCCAGGCGGGGGCCCTGACGGTAGCCACCCGCATCAGCGAATCCGTGCTTCAGGATTTAAAATCGCTCACCGGCGCGGAAATCCTGTTGATCGCCGACAACCAGATCACCGCGTCCAGTCTGCACCAGCCTGAACTGCCGGGGATTTTACCCTCGTTGCTGCAGCACGACACGAAGACCGCATTGGGAATCCTTCCCATCACCATCCACAAGGAACACTATCTTGCCCTCAATAACAGTTATGAGAGCCGCGATCAGTCCGGAGGATTTCACTACCTCCTGCTGTCGTCGTATGAACAGCGTTTGCGCGAACGTGACCACAACCGCGTCACCCTGATCACGGTCAGTGGCGCCGGCATCCTGCTGAGCGCATTTGTCGTCTGGCTGCTGATCCGCAGCATCACCCATCCCCTCGTCGAGCTGCGCGAAAGTGCGGAGGCGGTGGGTCGCGGTGATTTCACGCGGCGCATCACGCGGTTCTCCAACGATGAGTGCGGTGCCGTGGCGGTGGCGTTCAACAGCATGACGGACAATCTCCAGGCTTCGCGGGCGGATCTGGAAAAAGCCGTCGGCTCGCTGAAGACGGCGCAGTCGCAATTGATCCAGAGCGAAAAGCTTTCAGCGGTCGGGCAGTTTGTCGCGGGCGTGGCGCACGAGTTGAACAATCCCCTCACCTCGGTCATCGGTTTCTCAGACCTGCTGAACTACACGGATCTCGATCCCAAGTACAAGGAGTACGTCGATCGCATCTCGAAGAGTGCAAGCCGCTGCCACAAAATCGTGAACAGTCTACTCGGATTTTCCCGACAGCATGAACCGGAGAGAAAGCCCGTGCAGGTGAACGATCTCGCCGACGCGGTGATCGACATCATCGGCTACGATCTGCGGACGAGCAACATCACCCTCACGAAGGAATATCAGCCGGATCTGCCCGCAATCCTCGGCGATGTTCACCAGCTGCAACAGGTGGTGCTGAACATCCTGAGCAACGCCCGGCAGGCCCTGGAAAGTTTCCGTCGCGACGGGCAGATCGTCCTTCGCACCGGCCGGACCAATTCCCACGTCTGGCTGCGGATCAAGGACAACGGGCCGGGCATCAGCCGGGAAAATCTTTCCAAGATCTTCGATCCCTTCTTCACGACCAAACCGCAGGGCAAAGGCACCGGACTCGGCCTCAGCCTGTCGTATGGCATCATGCAGGAACATCGCGGCCATATCCGGGCCGAGAGTCAGCCCGGACAGGGAACCGAGTTCATTCTTGATCTTCCCATTCCGGAAAGCACCGCTGCTTCGACCACGACGCGCACCGATTCCGTGGCACCCCTGCCGTCGAAGAATCCTGGACTGCGTGTCCTCGTGATCGACGACGAGGAATCCATCCTGCATCTCGTGCGGGAAATATTGGGCGCGGAAGGCAATCAGGTCGAAACCGCCACCAGCGGGGCGGACGCGTTGCAAATGATCCAGACGACCACCTACGACGTGATCATCACCGACTGGAAAATGCCGGGCTTGAACGGCATCGCACTTTTTCAGGAATTGCTCACCCGCAATCCGGCAGCGGCCAGGCGGGTGCTTTTCATGACCGGCGATGTGGTCAAGGAAAGCTTTCAGGATTTTCTGCAAAAAAATTCGCGCCTCTGTCTCTCAAAGCCTTTCGCGCTCCGGGAATTTCACCAGGCAATGGCGCGGATGTTGAGTCAGGCCGCCTGATTGGACGGCTGCAGAAAAATTTCTGCTCAGGTTTGCCCTGTATGCGGGCGGACGTGGTGCTCAGGCGCAGGAAGGTAGGGCGGATTATCCTCAATCCGCCGGGGTTGGGCGGGGCGAAATGCCCAAGTGACTCATGGATCCTGAGGCGGATTAAGGATAATCCGCCCTACCCTCACAAACGCTCTAAAACGGCATTTCCCCGTCACGCAGGGGAGGCGGACGCATATAAACCGCCGCGCCATAGCCAGCGCCAGCGAGGATCACGCACACGAGCAAAAACCAGTCTCCATGCAGCGTGTAGAAACTCTGGCGGTCCCGCCAATTGAGATCGCGCATGACCTTCAACGTGCCACCCCCACGGAAATAAACACTGTCGTTATCATTCTTCAGCGTGCCTTGGACATTCCCGTATTCGTCGATCCACCCGCTCCAGCCGCCGTTGCCACAACGGACGACCGGCCGGCGCGTTTCCACCGCCCGCAGCACGGAATGAGTGGCGTGCTGATAGGCCGCGGCGCCTTCGCCATACCAGGCATCGTTGGTCAGC
>JBEHXD010000084.1:0-13847 GCA_048498875.1 Verrucomicrobiota bacterium | reverse complement strand
GCGGCGGCGGATAATACGCGCGATTTCTTTCTCTCCGACATTCCTTGGGACTCGTATAACATCGACCGCGTCGATATCTCCCGCGGACCGAATGCGATTCTCTTTGGTCAGGGCAGCCCCGCTGGCATCATCAACGCCGGCACGAAGGGCGCGGTCTTCAAAAACTCCGGCGAGGTCGAGTTCCGTTATGGCAGCTTTGGCAGCGCCCGCGGGTCGCTGGATATCAATCAAGTCCTCGTCGAAAACCAGGTGGCGGTGCGACTCGACGTCTTGAACGACCACAAACAGTACGAACAGGATCCCGCCTATTCGAAGGACCAGCGCATCTCGGGCGCCATCCGTATCGAACCGGAATTCCTCAAGAAGAACGGCAATCGCACCATCCTCAAAGCGAACTTCGAGTCGGGCAAGATCGACTCCAACAATCCCCGCGCGCTTCCTCCGACGGACCACATCACTCCGTGGTTTGATCCCGCCGCGACGGGAGCTTATCAGGCCGGATTGAACGGTGCGCAGTCCTGGCTCTCCAACGTTCCGGGTGGTCTCTCCACCGCCGCCAATGGTTATGCCGATGCCGGCCGTGCCGAAGGCGCCAAGAATCCCGATCCGTGGTTTACGAACGGCCAGCGCGGCAATGCCGGGTTTCCGTTAAACGTGAACCAGGAAGGTAACACCGTCGGTTCTGCGGGCCAGTACCGTTTCACGTCCATCAATCAGAATAGCACGGCCGGGACCTTGATCACGCTTCCCTATGGTGCTTATCCCAGTTCCTGGCTCAGTCTGAACGGCAAGGCCAAGGAGGCAGTCTTTGCGGGACTGCCTTTCTCCAACGGCGGCCTCTTCACGGACACCTCGATCACCGATCCCTCGATCTTCAATTTCTACAAGAATCTGATCGACGGTGATATGAAATCGGAATGGCAGCGCTTCTGGTCGGGCACGGCAAATCTCACACAAACCTTCCTCAACGACCAGGTGGGCTTTTCCCTCGATTACAACAAGCAGCACTATGAGGACGGCGCGATCAACCCGTTTGGCGGTGCCGTCCCGTTGTACGTTGACGTCATGGCGACCAACAACGACGGAACCTCGCTGGCGACCGCCAGCAAGAATCCGAATTTCGGCCGTCCGTTCGTCATCAACAACAATAATCCCACCAATTTCCAATACATCAGCGATCGCGAAGATAAACGCGCCACGGCGTTTGTTACCCATGACTTCGCGAAGGACAGCAACAACTGGTGGGCCAAGATCCTCGGCAGCCAAACCCTGACCGGTCTGGCGGATGAAGCGAAGCTGACCACCGCCACCAAGAGCTGGCAACAATATGGTTATCTCGGCGCAAACGTCGCTCTCGCCAACAAGCTCAACGGGGGATCGTCCGCGGTTAACTTCTCGCAGCTGAATCCGCAGCAGGTCATTTATCTCGGGCCCTCGCTGACGGGCAAGTCGATCGTGGGAGCTAATATTTCCCGGGTCACCGGCAAGCCGACGATCGGCAGCAACACGATTAGTTACTTCGATCTCACGCCGAACCCGGCGAACTCGGCCCTGAGCCCTTCCAATCCTGCGTACTACGTGGGTTGGGCCGGCACGGGGACCCTGACCGTCACCGATTCTGAAGCCAACCCTTCCGTCAACCGCGACCTGCTGACGACGGCCTATGGTAAAACCCGTTCGATCACCACCTCTCAGGCGTTGGTCTACGAAGGCAAGTGGCTGGATAACGCGCTGGTGGGCATTTACGGCTGGCGCAAAGATATCAACAAGAGCTGGGCTGATGCCGCCACTCTCGGCGATGCGAACAACCCGCAAGGGGTCAACCTCCAGAACGTCAGCCTGGACGGTTCCGACGCCACGCGCGGTCGGGTGGAAGTTCAATCCCGCTCCTACAGTCTGGTGGCTCACCTCGACGAACTCCCGTACGTGAAAGATGTGGCCAGCAAGCTTCCGGTCAAAATCAGTCTGGCCTACAGTGTCTCGAGCAACTTCCAGCCGGACTCAGCCCGCGTCGACATTAACGGCGATCCTCTCTCGGCTCCCGCGGGCAAGACCATCGAGCGTGGCATTCTGATCGAGTCACGTGACAGCAAGTACTCCCTCAAGATCAATCGCTATGTAACCACCATCACAAACGGCGAGTACGCCGGCGGCCGGGCCTTCGCTCAGGACCTCGCTAATTTCGTGGGCAACACATTCTACTTCGCGAACGCCTTCTATTATCACAATGACCAGAACGGCAGTTTCGCTCAATCGGACCCGGCTCATCGGGTAAACAATCCGGGCATCGGCGAGGGCGGCGGGCCTGGTTCGCCTGGTAGCTACGATGGCGGTGCAAACGCCGCAGGCTATTACTACAATGCCGCCGGCTTCCACAGTCAGGCGATGGAGGATCTGCAGAATTCCTCGACCGCGGCGACGCGGGCTTGGGAAACCCAGATCAACACGGCGTTCCCCAACTTCTTTAAAAATTGGGGTTTCAACAGCCTCGCCGAAGTGCAGGCCGGCACCGTCCTGAGAGCCCAGCTGACGGGCGCCCCGGGCGAAACCAACTTCGCGCTGACCCAAAATTCCCAGTCCAAGGGCTGGGAGACGGAGCTCAACGCCTATCCCACCAAGAATTGGCGCATCTCATTCAACGCGACAAAAACGGATGCGGTCGTCACGGCGGTCGGCGACCCGGCCCTGGCCAAATTCATGGCGCTGACGGATGCCTACGTTAAAGGCCCCGGTGGCAATACGCAGTGGTTCTGGGGCAACTCCATCAGCCCCGGCGTTCCCGCGGTCAAGGATGCCTACTATAACAATTATAACGGCTTCCCCCCGCTCGGTACCACTTATGCCGGTATCCAGCAGCAGCAGGGCGTGGCAGTTCCGCAGCTCGCCAAGTGGCGCTACAACCTGACGACAAACTATGACTTCAAGCATGGGTTCCTCAATGGAGTCAACGTGGGTGGTGGCGTGCGTTATACCTCGGCCGAGATCATCGGCTATCCTCCGTCCGGCACCGGCCTGAATCCGGATGGCACGCTGGCGTCGCCTCCGTTCCTCGCGGACACCTCCAAGCCGCAAAAGAGCCCGAGTGAAACCTACTTCGATCTTTGGGTTGGGTATCGCCGCAAGCTCACCAAGCGGATCGACTGGAATATTCAGCTCAACGTCGCCAACGTCGGTAAGGGTGATTATCTGATTCCGGTCAGCTATCAGGCACCGATCAACGGGGTGGCCCAGCCTGCGTTCTACCGGATCGGACCGACGCAGCAATTCACGCTCAGGAATACGTTTAGCTTCTGATCGAGAGCCGCGCCTGGAGGTTAGGGGCCGGGCGCGGCCAGTCAGTAACGAATTCTTTTTGGATACGTCGCCAACCGCGTGGGGCGGTTGGCGATTCCGTCAAAGGCGGTGCGCGACGAAGGTGCTCCCCGGTCAGGGAGCCTCTCCGCCGCGCACCGCCTCTCTTCAACTCTCCAGCTCCGGCTGGCTTTTCTCCGCTCTCACACCGTGCCGCTGGCGAACGAAAAACTGGATTTTCTTCAATCCATCCGGGTGCAACCCGCATTCGACTTCCTGCCGCCTGCCCATGTTCGCCGCTTCCACCAAACCGTGACGAAACACCCATTGGATTTCGATGCCGCCATTTTCGACATGGATGGCGTGCTGACCCAGACCGCCGCGGTTCATTCACTGGCCTGGAAAAGGATGTTTGATGAGTATCTTCGTCTGCGTGAAAGGAATCACGGCGAAAAATTCCGCGAATTCACGCACGCTGGCGACTACCTGGCGTACGTCGACGGTCGTCCGCGCAATCAGGGGGTAGCCACGTTTTTAAAATCGCGCGGCATCGAGCTTCCCTTCGGATCGCCCGAAGACAGTGCGGGCACGGAAAGTGTCTGCGGTCTCGGCAATCGCAAAAACGTCCTTTTCAACCAGATCATTTCGAACGAGGGCGTACGGCTCTACGATTCAACGGTGATCCTCATTCAGGATTTGCTCCGCGCCGGAGTGAAGGTCGGGCTGGCGACCTCCAGCAAGAATTCCGCCGTCATTCTGCAAAAGACCCGCACTTCGTTTCTTTTTGCCACCGTCGTGGACGGACTGGTTTCCGAGAAACTCGGGCTCAAAGGCAAACCGGAGCCGGATATTTTCACGACGGCGAGCGACAGTCTCGGCGTGGCCTGCGCCCGGGCGATCGTGATCGAGGACGCCGTGTCCGGCGTGCAGGCGGGCGCGAAGGGTGGCTTCGGGCTTGTGATCGGCGTGGCGCGCGAGGACAACGAAGAGGAACTGCGGGCGAATGGAGCCGATATGGTGGTGCGGGATATGGCCGAGACCACCATCGAAAAAATCAATCTGCTGGTGAAGGCCAAGCGCGCTGGCGCCTGAGGCGAAAACCGTCGATACTGCCGCGCATGCCCCTCAAGAAAAAACCTCTCCTGAATTTCTGGCAGCTCTGGAACATGAGCTTTGGCTATATTGGCATTCAGTTCGGTTTCGCGCTGCAGAATTCCAACCTGAGCCGGATTTTCGAAACCCTCGGCGCGAAGCAGGATGATATTCCCGCGCTCTGGATCGCCGCGCCGTTGTCCGGATTGATCGTGCAGCCGATCATCGGTTACCTGAGCGATCGCACGTGGAATCGCTTCGGCCGTCGGAAGCCTTATTTCCTGACGGGTGCGATTTTGGCGTCGCTGGCGTTGCTGGTGTTGCCCAACTCGCCGACGTTGTGGGTCGCCGCCGGCATGTTGTGGATGCTCGACGCATCGATCAACATCACGATGGAGCCGATGCGGGCGTTTGTCGGCGACATGCTGTCTGACGAGCAACGCACGCAGGGGTTTGCCGTCCAGACGTTCTTCATCGGCGCGGCCTCGATTGTCGGTTCGCTGTTGCCTTGGATTCTGACGAACCTGTTTCACGTTTCCAACATGGCGGAAGCGGGCTTGATTCCACCGTCTGTGCGGTGGGCCTTTTACGTGGGCGGCACCATCTATATTTCCACCATCCTGTGGACGATTTTTTCCACCAAGGAATATTCACCCGAAGAGTTTGAGGCCTATAACACGCGCGATTCCGACGCGGCGGCAAAGGAAGGCGACGCCATCGATCTCAATACCGGAAAATACAGTGCTTCCGGCATGATGCTGATCATTGTCGGATTGATTTTCACCTTCGGGGTGAAGCATTTTGCCTGGGACAAGCCGCTTTACATCCTGTCGGTGGGCATCGGGGTTTACGGTGCCCTGCAATTGCTGTCTGCCCAGTTGTTCACTGCGGGCCGGAGGCGCGGCTTGGTGGAGATCGTGTATGACCTGAACAACATGCCCAAGGCGATGCGGCAGCTCGCGCTGGTCACGACTTTCACATGGTTTGCGATGTTCGCCTGGTTCATCTACTGTACGCCGGCCATCACCAGCCATCATTACGGCACGGGCGATCATCTGACGAAAGCCTACAACGACGGCGCCGATTGGGTGGGCGTGCTCAATGCCGTCTACAACGGGGTGGCGGCCGTGGTGGCGTTCATCCTTCCGGGGATTGCGAAAAAGAAAGGCCGGGTGTTCACGCATGCCGTTTGTCTTGTCATTGGCGGGGTGGGACTGATGTCGCTGCGTTGGTTCACGGATCCGCACTGGCTGGTGGTTTCCATGACAGGCCTCGGCATCGCCTGGGCCAGCTTGCTGACGATGCCGTATGCGATTCTGAGCAGTGTCGTGCCCTATCGGAAGATGGGCGTCTACATGGGCATGTTTAATTTCTTCCTGGTTATTCCGCAGATCATCGCCGCGGCCGTGCTGGGACTACTGGTGCGAACCGTGTTTCACGAGCAGGCCATCAATGCGATTGTTTTGGGTGGAATCGCCATGCTCCTGGCCGCCGCGCTCATGCTGCGGGTAAAGGACGAGCATCATTGATTTAAGTCTAATGAAAAAACTTTGGGAAATCAGCACCACTGAGTTTGCCGGCGCGAAGGAAAGCATCATGCGGCGCGGCAACGTCTATCAACTCGCCAATGGCTACATGGGTTATCGTGGCACCTTGGACGAGTTTGGTCCGGACGAATCGGTGGGCATTACGCTGGCAGGCATATTTGATCAGGTGGGCTCGGCGTGGCGTGAACCGGTGAATGCACCCAATGGCGGTTACACCCGGGTTTCCCTCGATGGCACGGAATTCTCCATTCTCTCCGGCAAGGTGAAGCAGCACCGCCAGACGCTGCAATTTGCGGACGCGTCGTTTGAGCGGGAGACGGTGTTCAAGTCCCGCGCGAAAACCCTGACGATCAGGTCGACGCGTTTCCTCAGCGCGACCACGCCCAACCTGGGCGTCGTTGAGTTCAGCCTGACCTGCTCGCACGCCGCCCGGATCGGGATTCGCACGGGCATCGATTGCAATATCTGGGATTTGAACGGACCGCATCTGGAGCAATTGACCGCGGAAAAACAAGGCTCCGTTCTCGTGGTGTCGGCGTTGACGCATGAAAATGCCCGGCGGGTGGCGGTGGCTGAGGAAGTTGATCTCACCTTCGGTGAAGAGGTGCAGGAATTTAAAGGGAACCGCCACCTGCGCGTGGTCACGCTGCGGGCCGAGGCGGGGAAAACCTACACCTTCCACAAATATTTTGCGGTCGTGACGGACAACGATGCCGCGGGCCGGTCGGTCCAGGAAGTGGCGGTCAAGGTCGTGCGCCAGGCGAAGGCGCTCGGTTATCAGGCTTGTCGCACCCGCCACCAGGCCGAATGGGCGGAAAAGTGGAAACGTTGCGACGTAAAGATCGAGGGGGATGAGGAAGCGCAGCAGGCGTTGCGCTACAGTATTCTCCAGCTGTTGATGGTCGCACCGGTCAACGGCAGTGCGAATTCAATTCCGGCACGCGCGTTGTCGGGCCAGGTGTACAAGGGCGCGGTCTTCTGGGACACGGAGATGTTCATGTTTCCGTTTTTCCTCCACACTTATCCGGAGAAGGCCCGCGAACTTATGCGCTATCGCATCAAGACTCTCGACGGAGCGCGCCGAAAGGCCAGGACCGAGGGTCCGGGCTATCGGGGTGCGTTTTATGCCTGGGAAAGCCAGGAGACGGGCGACGATGCCTGCACCTATTTCAATATCGGCGACCCTTTCACCGGCCGCGAACTGCGCACGCACTTCCGCGACAAACAGGTACACATCAGTGGCGACGTCGCAATTGCGATGTGGGACTATTTCAAGCTGACCGGTGATGACTCGCTGCTGTTGGAAGGCGGTGCCGAGGTGATCCTCGAATGCGCGCGGTTTTATTTTTCCTACGCGTATTTCAAACAGGACAAGCAGCGCTACGAGATTCTCGATGTCATCGGCCCCGACGAATATCATGAGCGGGTCAACAACAACGCGTTCACCAGCCGCGTGGCGCAGGAGACCTTTGCGATCGCGCACGCAACGGTGGAGCATCTGCGCAAAAATCATCCGAAGGCGCTGCGTGCGCTGGTGAAAAAAATCGACATTGAGGACGAGCTGGCGCGTTTCCGTGATGTGGCGGGTCAGTTGTATGTACCGGCTCCGGACCCCAAAACCGGCGTGATCGAACAGTTCGACGGTTACTTTCAACTGCTGGACGCAAAGGTTGAGGAGTTGAAAGCCCGGATGGTTCATCCGAATGAATATCTCGGGGCGGGGCAGGGCCTGGCGGTTCCGACCAAGGTCATCAAGCAGGCCGACGTGGTGATGATGCTCAACCTTTTCAAAACACACTTTTCGGCGCAGATCAAAAAGGCGAATTGGGAATACTATGAGCCGCTTACCGAGCACGGTTCCAGCCTGAGCGCCTGCGCGTATGCGATGGTCGCGACTGAATTTGGGAAACTCGATTTCGCTTATAACTATTTCCTAAAAACCGCGAAGATCGATCTCGAGGCCAAGTATAAGATCTATGTCGGAACAATTTTCATGGGCGGTTCGCATCCGGCCGCCAATGGCGGTGCGTGGATGACGGCGGTGTTTGGTTTCGGCGGAGTACACGCGGACGAGCGGCAACTCACGATTAATCCCCGCCTTTTTTCGCGGTGGAAGAGCCTGCAATTCAATCTGGCTTACCGCGGGGACACTTTCCAAATCAAGATCACTAAAGCCTCCGTGACGATCACCCCGCACCGCTCTAACACTCGCGAGCACGTCGTTTCCATCGCCGGAACCCCGGCGAAATGCGCCCCCGGCATTCCTGTTACGACCAAATACCGGGCGGCAAAGACGACGACATCCACAGTCAGAAAAAAGCCGACGTTGACCGCTTCTTCGTAGCAGCCGTCGTAAGACGGCTGGCCCAGCGGTGTCACCACCGCTGCTACATTTTCCCCATTCTTCCAAATCTCTCCGAATGTAGGAGCGGCTTTACGCCGCGATTTTCTTCGCCGGTCGAAAGAATCTTCAGTCACTAAAATATCGCGGCCTAAAGCTGCTCCTGCAGAATGGATTCGGTTCTCCAGTCATGTTCTCATATCCCTTTAAGCCTTCTCCTGTAGCAGCCGTCGTCAGACGGCTGGTGTTCGTTTTCAGCGTTTGCCTCGCCTGTTCCCTCCATGCCACCAGCGGTCCGGGCGCCGAGATGCCGTGGACCACCTATGAGGCGGAGTTGATGAAAACCGCCGGCACGATCCTCGGCCCCGAATACGGCCCGCACAAGCTCGAGACCGAAGCCTCCGGCCAGAAGTGCGTGAAGCTCGCCGTGGGAGGTGAGTTTGTGGAGTTTGCCGCAGCGGGAAAAGCCAGCGCTCTCGTGATTCGTTTCAGCTTGCCGGATTCGCCGGAGGGAAAAGGCACCATTGCGGGCCTCAACCTTTTGATCAACGGGCAGCGGGTCAAAACGTTGTCGTTGAATTCCCACTACTCCTGGCTGTATGGAAACTATCCTTTTTCCAATCGTCCCGAGGACGGAAAGACGCGGAATTTCTTCGATGAAATCCGGGTCAGGGATCTGAGCATTTTTAAGAACGACGTCATCCGCCTGGAAAAGAATTCGACCACCGAACCAGCATGTGTGATCGATCTGGTCGATGTGGAGGACGTTCCCGTGCCCTTGGTCGCACCGGCAAACGCGCTTTCCATTCAGGAGTTCGGCGCCGGTGGGAAAGGCGAGACTGACGATACGAAGGCGCTGGTGGACTGCATTGCCGCGGCGAAGAAAAATGGCCGGGTCGTCTGGGTCCCCGCCGGTGACTACAAACTGACCGGGGATATTCTGCTTCCGTCGTCCGTGACGATCCAGGGCGCGGGTATGTGGCATACGACCTTCGTCGGGGATGAAAAACTTTATGGCAACGCCAGTCGTCGCGTAAGATTCAAACTCAGCGGTCGTGACATCCATCTCGCCGATTTTGCGATTGTGGGAAAATTGAATTATCGCAACGACGACGAGCCGAACGACGGCATCGTGGGCGCGGGTTGCGCCGACTCGTCACTATCCCGTGTCTGGATTGAGCACACCAAGGTGGGCGCGTGGATTTATAACGGAACGAATTTGCGCATCGAAGGCTGTCGTTTCCGGAATCTGCTGGCGGACGGCGTGAATCTTTGCGTGGGCACCAACGGTACGGTCATTGAAAATTGCACCGCGCGCAATGCGGGCGACGACTGTTTTGCCATCTGGCCGGCTCCCTTCGATCAGGGGTTCGTAGGCCAGATGCCGCAACCGGGCAACAACGTCATTCGCCGTTGCACCGGACAGATGCCCTTTCTTGCGAATGGCGGCGCCATCTACGGCGGCGCCAGCAATCGTATCGAGGATTGTTTGTTTACCGATATCTCTGCCGGCTGCGGAATTCTCCTCAGCACGACCTTTCCCACCTCCGACGCAGCGAAGAAGATCGACAATAATTTTAGCGGCACGACGGTGATCAAGAACTGCGAATTACTGCGGTGTGGTGGTTACGATCACAGCTGGACGTGGCGCGGTTCGATGCAAATCTGCCTGGATCGCCGGAACATCTCGGGACTCAGGGTGAGCAACGTGGAAATCAAGGACAGCATTTCCGACGGTCTCACCATCATCGCCCGCGACGGCCCGGGCGGCCCCGGAACCCTCGCCCACACCCGGCTGGAAAATGTGAGCATCCACCATTCCGGTCTCGGCGCTCCCGACCGGCATGATCTTTTGGTCTACGAAGGCGCAGGAGGCGGACTCACCTTGGTGAACTCACCTATCGCCGATATCCAAAACAATTCCCCTCATTTCAAGATAGGGCAAGAGTGAGCCGGACAAGCAGTGAGTAGGCGAAAAATGTAGCAGCCGTCGTCAGACGGCTGGCCCGGCAGCATCAGCGGTGTTACCACCGCTGCTACATTGCGGTAGGGGCCGTTGCCCTCAACGGCCTTGGGCTATGATCTTCGAAAACCCGGGCAGTTTAGCCACGAAAAGTCACAAAAATAACGACTGGCTCCGACAAAATTTCCCGCGCGCCTATAGGCGCCTTATAATGAAAGCGGCTCCCCTGTTTTTTTGTGACTTTTCGTGGCCAAAAATATCTGGATTCCGAATCACATCCTACGACGCCACTCCTCTCACCGTCCGCCCCTCCCTCCATTGCCCGTGCACTTGCAGGGTCCGCGGCACGGCGGGAATGCCTTTTTCACTCGCGCGGAGTTTGCCGAGCAGCAAGTCGACCGCGGCTTTGCCGATTTCGTCCGAGTGCTGTTCGATCCCGGCCCAGTCGGGGTGAACGGTGGTGACGTCGAGAGACACCAAACCCACGTGCCGTTTTGCCGAAATGCGTTTCGCCAGCCATTTTTCCATTTCGTTGGGCCGGTTCCGGAAAGTGGAAAGAGTCACGACACAATCGACCTGGTGCTTTTCCACCCACGCAAGAAAGTTTTTCTCGTCGATCCGCTCCGGCACCAGCGGCGGGATTTCGGCCAGCTCTTCCACCAACACGTTCATTCCCGCCTGGCCGAGAGTCCAGCGCTGGTCGGTGATGTGGTCCTGGTAAAGTTCGATCGCGAGCCCGACGCGCCGGTAACCGCGCTGGGCCAGGACGCGCGCGGCGGTGCCGATGGCTTCCGTGTGATCGCTGACGACGCAATCCAGGCGCGGGGAGGGGATGGCATGCCCGACCAGCACAACGGCGAAGTCCTGCCACGGAATGGAGATTTTAAAGGGCTCATTGGGAAAAGCCGCGAGCAGGATGCCGGAAATGCCGCGCGCCTTCAGAATTTCGCCCAGTCGTTTCTCGGTCATGCCGGGAGCATGCAATAGAAAATCCGCGATGCCGAAACCCAGCGACGCGGCGCGGGCACAGGCGGCCTGCCAGTTCTGGCTGAGAGTCGGGATCGTTTTCCACTCCTGGGCATCTTCGCACGGGGTTACGTAAGCAAGCATGCCCAGGTGCTGGTGGGTCAGGCCCAGACGCGTTGCCCGCATGACCTGGTTGACGAGCGGATTGTGGTGATACTGCAGGCTCTCGGCCGCCGCGCGCACGCGAGCCTGGGTGGCCTTTGCCACATTCGGCGCGCCACTCAGACAGCGCGAAGCCGTGGACACGGAAACCCCCGCCTTGGTCGCAACCGCCTGCAGCGTGACCATCATGGAGAGAGCGACGGGAACGTCATTTTAGGGGTAAAAGAGACCGGGAAAGCCGGTCGAAAATATACCCGCAGACAATGCCGATTTCGTTTAGTTGACGAACAGAAAATCCGGTGAAATCACAAATGGATTTTTTTAACCACTAATGGCCACTAATGAGACACTAATCACCGGTCGAAAAATTGAACAGGAGGCAACATGGATGAGTTTGAGGTAGGGGCCGATACCCTCATCGGTCTCAGGATTTTCGTTCGTTGCGACGTAAACGATAAACCCATTTTTCGACACAGGATTGAAGGAGCACGCAGGACGCGAATAACTTTTTCCGCTCTGTGAACTCCCTGCGGGCTCAGCGGCCTCTGCGTCCTTCGCGTTTAATTCCTTGCTGAATCTGAATTACGGAAACCAATTTTTAACCACTTATCGTCACTCATATCCACTGATAAAAACCGGTGATGATCACGCTGCTGAACTTTTCGGTTTTAAAATAAGTGCCTATCAGTTGTCATTAGTGGTTAACCTCTTTCCGCTTTCAGTTTTTCTCTTGAACCAGTTCCACCCGCCGACCGGTTTTCGCCGACTCTTTCGCGGCGTCGAGAATTTCGTTTACGATCAGATTGGTTTCGAGCGAACCGAGTCCGGTCGACTTGATTTCACCTCGGACGATCGCCGAAAAATAAGAAATCGAGTCTGTGTTCGGTGCAGTTAGCGCGGCCGCGGTCGACGCGACTTCGTTATTCTCCCCGGTTTTTCTCAGCAGCATCGTGGAATGGTCGGGCAGCCGCAGGGCACCGGTCTGGCCATAGATTTCCAAGTCCTTGCGACCAATCGGCCAGTTCCACGACGCCTGAATGATCGCCTGCGCGTGCGGATAGGTGAGGATGATCGTGGCCTCGTCATCGACCTTGGGATAAACTTCCGGCTGCAACTGCTGGGTGACCGCGGTGACTGACGTGGGACGCTGTCCGTCCATCAACCACGTGGTGAGGTCGGCACCGTAGCAGCCAAAATCCATCACGGCTCCTCCACCGTTGAGCACGGGGTCGGTCAGCCATGCGAGGAAAAAGGGTGAGCAGATTTTTGCCGGACCCGAGTGGCCGTCGTGTACGACGATCTTGCGTACGTCACCGATCGCGCGTTGCTGGCGGACGAGATCATGGGCTGCGTACGCGCTCGGATACCACGTGGTCTCATAGTTGACGTACACTTGGATCCCACTTCGGTGTGCCGCGGCTGCGATGGCTTTGGCATCGTTCAGGCTCACCGCCAGCGGTTTTTCCATCATGACCGGCAGGTACAGGGCGGCGCACTGCTCCACGACTTTGCGATGATCAAACGTCGACCCGAAGCACGCGACCCCTTGAACGTTCGCTTTGGCTTTCAGTGCCTCCAGGCTCGAAAAAAACAATGCGGCATCGAGGTGATACCGTTTGGCAATCACGTCGATGAGGGCCGCATCCGTTTCCACGATGCCCACCAGCTGTGCATCTTTGCGTTTGAGCAGCTCCGGCAGAAATCCCGTTACGTGATCGTGCGTGAGTCCCACAATCGCCAGTCGCACGGGCATCGGATTCTCCTGTGCTCCGGCCGCCGCGATGGCCCACAGGGCCAGCAAAACGAGGACGGGAAAATTTCTCATGATGAAATCGGATTTAACCACGGAATACACTGAACACACGGAAAATCCCTGCCCGCGAATGAATCACTGAACCCGGAATTTGGCCAGCGAATCACACGAAAGGACGCGAAAGAAGCATTTGATTCTGTCGATCCGGCCAAGGGAGGCAGGGCGGCTTATCTTTAAGCCGGCGGCAGGATTTGCGTAGTACGGATAATGCACACTGGATTTTCATTCTCGTGGTTAACGGCTTCAAAAAACGTTTGGACTGACGGGGAACAAACGTTCCAATCCGGCGAATGCCGCAATCCATGACACTTGCCTCTCAAGTTGAATCGTCCGGCTGGGCCATGATTTCGACGGATGTTGTCCAAAATGATCTTCAAGCCCTGCGTGACTCTGTTTTTGTCACGCAAGGCCCTGGACAGCGCTGTCTGCTCGATCAACCGATCGTTCGGAAAGTCACCGGCGCACTCCATAAAGAATTGGTACAGTCAGGCGTTCTTACCGAAACCTCGGTTGCGATCCAAGCCATCGCCTTTGACAAGACACCGGCGACAAATTGGAAAGTCACATGGCATCAGGACCTGATGTTTCCCTTTGCCCGGCCGGTAACCGCGGAAGGGTTCGATCTTCCAACGGTGAAGGAGGGAATCAACTACGCGAGGCCCCCGCGTGGCG
>JBEHXD010000083.1:0-13914 GCA_048498875.1 Verrucomicrobiota bacterium | reverse complement strand
TCCGCAATTTCGAACGACTGCCGGACACCAAGGTCGTGCGCACGACCTTGGTGTCCGGCAGTCGTTCGAAATTGCGGAAGTTCGGATGCCACATGGGCTCCGCTTCGGTCTCGTCGTTACTTTTTCTGGAGAGCGACAGCATTTTCGTGGGCGGCGATCAGGGAGAAAAGTCCGATCCAGCTCTCGTCGGGCGGATTGGGATTCACGGTTTCGCCAAGTTTGATGTGCAGGGATTCCAGCCATGGCAGCGTGTCGACCTTCAACTGGGGCACGCCCAGCGCGGTGGCCATGGTGACAGCGATCCAGCGCAGGGTGCCGGGCAGCTGCGTGCAAATCACCTGGCCAATGGACTGGCCGGTTTGCACTTCATAAAAACCGATGAGCGACTGGAGCTCCTTGACCAGCTTCTTGACCAAGGTTCCACCCATGCTTGTGAAATCGAAGGTATTCGAATAAAACAGCTTCATCGCCGACTCCTGGTCCTTGAGGCCAAGTTCCTTTTGCACCACCGGAATCATCGACGCGATACCCGTGCCGATCGCACGCGAAATATCAACCCCGTCCGGGCTCACGATATAGCTTTGGGTGGTGTCAGCTCCCATTTCCAAAACCAGCACCGGTGACTTGCTTTGCTTGAACTTCAGGTAATTTACCATTCCGCCAAGCGTGGCCAGGGTGCCAAGCTCCAGGCGCTCGGGATAGATGCCCCATTCCAAAAACCGGTCCTGGGTGCCGTTGACGTCCTCCACGGGTAAACCGCAAAACACTGCTTCCTTCTGCGAAGCCTTGATCAGGTCGTAGGCAGTCCCATCACTATAATTGAGCACCCGCATGCTGTATTTGTCCGGTTCAATCCTGAACTGCTGGGTGTAGACTTCGTTAAAATACGTGGGCTCTTTTACCCGCTTAAGATCGAGCGCCTGCCGGCGGATGATCCGTTTTGCCGGGTAAATGCCACAAATTGAGTGGGCAAAGCCCGTTGGCCCCTTACCCTCGGAAGCCTTAAGCCAGTCAACCAAACCAGCCGTGTCAGCCGCCGCGAACTCCTTCAATTCTTCAATGACGCAGTCCTCGTCGTTTTGGACATACCTCGCGACCAGCGTGGACTGTTCGCCGACCTCCACGCAAAAACTCTTGGATTTGTTTGCGAATAACATGCTGGTCTGGGTGGGGATGAAGGGGTTGGCGGACCTACCGATGTCGGTGGCAAACTAGCCATCGGTCGAAACCAATGACAATTTACAGAAAAAATAAGTAGGGGTTTACACGACTATTCACAAGACGAAACCCAGCACAGAGTCGCTACCCCGCAATAGTTTCCCGATTTTTTACAACCATGTCATAACGCCAAGCGTTGGCGAAAAAAAACCCGCAGCTCGTTTGAGCGGCGGGTTTGGAAAGTGAACTGGGAAGTTCGAACGGCCTTATTTCTGCCAGGTACGCTTCTTGTGGCGATTCGCTTTCAGGCGCTTCCGGCGTTTGTGTTTCGACATCTTGAGACGTCGTTTCTTCTTAAGATTTCCCATGGTGAAAGAGTTTGTGAAGGGTCAACGTGCAAGCCGGCTGGCACGGTGTAAAGCGTGAATTTATGGGACGAAAGGAACATCCCTGAGGTCGAGGGACGCCACCAGCACCAACGAACACCGCACCGACTTCACTGGCAAACCGGTCAAAACCGACACCACCCGCCGGTAAAGCCCGAGCTGGGCCGCATGTTTTTGCAGCAGTTCCGCCTCTCCCGCCGGCGGAATGCGATCGGTTTTGAAATCAATCACCCAGGCTTCCTTCACGCGGCCCCCCGGATCGCATTGCACGATCACCCGGTCAAATATTCCGGTAAACCACACCCCCTCCAGGACAATTTCGAACGGTTTCTCGCGCCAGACTTCCGCGCTTCCGGTCGCTTCCGGTTTTTTCCACACCTCAGCCAGCGTCGACGCGCACAGACAACTCAGCGCCGCCCCCGCCGCCTGCGCATCGAGGCCGGCAGTCATCCATCTGGCTTCCCATTGCTTGAGATCGCGGGGTTCGAACCACTCCACTTCGGCGAACCGTTCGTGAACCTGGGCACCGAAATCCGCCGCACCGCCCTGCCCCAGCGCAAACAGCGGCGCCGCACTGATCACCCCGCGCTTGGCATCGGAGGGACGGCGCGCCGAATGGCGCACCGCGCGTTTCACCCCGGCAATCTCCATCGCAACCGGTTTATGTGGCTCGGCGGAACGAACTGCACCGGCTTTGATTGCGCTGTGCCAAGTGCCATCCCCCGCACTCCACAATCCTTCAAAGTTAATCGAACCCACGGCGACACTCTTCGGCGTCGCTCCCAATGCCGCGGTCAACACCTGCGGATAATTGAGCGATTTCGAATCCCCCACCGGTTCGATGATCGCGTACATCGCCCGCTTCGCGCGGGTCATCGCCACGTACAACAACGACAGGGCTTCGTAGCCGGCGTCCGCCTCCGCCTCCTCGACGTGTCCCGAGAGGACCGGATCGTGCTCGCGGAAAAGTTTATTGGGCAAATCGAGGATCCACTGCACTTCCCGTTCCCGGTTCTTCTGCACCGCGAGCCCGTCGCGTCGTTGATCCAGCTTGCGGCCCTCAAGATCGGGCAACACCACCACATCGAAACCCAGGCCCTTCGACTTGTGAATCGTCATCACGCGGATCACCGACGCCGTTTCCGCATCGCGAATGGTGTAACGCTCCATGAAGGCCGCAAACTCCCCGCTGTCGCGGCTGCCCGTTTCGTCGAAAATCCGGGCCGCTTCCGCAAATTGCTGTGCCCTCAGCCGGCTGAATCCATCCTTGGGATCAAGCGCGGGCTCCAGCCGGCTCCACCAGCTTTCCACGAGTTGCTCGAAGCCGCGGGCATGAATTTGCGCGAGCAGGGTTTCGGAAAGAACTGACGGCGTCTCGATCCCTGCCTCCTTCAGCACGGGTGCGAGGGGAGTCATGTGCACGTGTTCCCACGCGAGCGTGTCTCCGGGATGCGCCGCCGCCTGGATCAACGCCAGCAGGGTCGTTCCCACCGGATTGTCCGTGGCCACGTGCAAATCGGACTCCGCCAGCGCCGGCAGTCCGTTTTTCCGCAAAAAATCCGCCACTTCCGCGGCGACGGAATTTTTCTGCACCAGCACGGCACAGGAAAGGCCGCGCTCCAACGGTGTGATTTCCTGCAACAGCGCCAGCAGCATCTTGAGACGCGCCGCTTCATCCCCGGCCACCAGCAGGGCCGCCTGCCCGTTTCGATCGGGCACCGCACTGTGGTGATCATTCCATTCCTTGTTCCAGCGCTGCGCCACCCGGGGAGGAAACAATTCGTCGATCACTTCTTCCCGGCCAAAAATCGCATTCACCATCTCGATCAGCGCCGGACCGGACCGCCACGATTCCACCAGTTTTCCCTCGGCGATCGTGCCGGGTTGCGTGGCATTGTAGTGGTCAAGGATCTCCTGAAAAAGCCGCGGATCGCCCTCGCGCCAGGTGAAAATGGCCTGCTTCACATCACCGACGCAGAAAAAACTGCGTTCGCCCGTGGGATCCTGAACGGCTTCGTCCACCAGATTGCTCAACACACTCCACTGTCCGACGCTTGTATCCTGGAATTCGTCGAGCAGCCAGTGGTCGATCTCCGCATCCAGCCGGTAATCGATAAACAGCCGCCCATTTCCCGCCACCGCCTCGCCCGTGAGCACCAGCGCGCGGCCCGGCATGAGCAGGCGTTGCACGTCGGCAAAGGTCAGTTTTCCCGCCCGGCGCACGCTCTCGTCATAATTCCCCTCGTAGGATTTCAGAACCGCGTGGATTCCGCGGGTCGTTTCCAAACGGCGCAGCAACTCCCCGCCCACGATATGCGTGACCACCTCCGCCAGCGCGCGGCTGGCATCGGCACCAAGTTCCTGCTTTTTCCGATCAAACTCCAAAACCGCACTGCCCCGGCCCAGATCGTCCCACGCCGCAAGGGCTTTTTCCAACACGTAGGCCAGCGGCCTCGCGGGCGGCGCGCCCGGTCGCCAGGTTTCGACTTCCGCAAAAAAATCCTGCCAGCGCTGCCGTTGCTTCGGCGGCTGGCCGCTCTCTTCCAGCCAGCGGCGCAGCACCCGCACGGCCGCGGCTGCGTCCGGTTTCCTTTCCAGCCAGTGGTTTCCCTCGGGCCAGATCTTACCGATATTCCCCCACAACGCGCCAACCGGGGCCGCGAGGAATTTTTCCTGGTGATCGTCGAGAAACGCATCCAGTTGCGCCCCGAGCCGCTTTTCTTCGCGACCGAAGGTGGCGCGCTTGAACGATTCCACGAACTCCTTCTGCGCCTCATCCAGCCCGCCGCGGTGCGCGAACATCTGCCGCAGCACGCGCGCCCGTTCCATCCGCACGCCATGCTCCTCGAGCAATTCAAACTTTCCCCCGAGCCCCAGTTCGAGGGGAAAACTCCGCGCGATCCGCGCAAAAAAACCGTCGAGCGTTCCCAGCCGCAGCACGGGCATCGCATCCACCACCTTCCGCAACAATCCCAGAAATTCTCCCGTCGTCCATCCGGGCCGGCCGATGTCTGCGGCCAGTTTTTTGGCAAAGGCGGGTTCGCTCGCCGCCCGCGCCAGTTTGTTGAGGATCTCGTCGAAAAATTCGCCCGCCGCCTTGCGCGTAAAAGTAAGCGCGACGATTTTTTCCGGCGCCGCGCCGTGCGCGAGCAGCCCGACAAAGCGGTTGGTCAGCGCGAACGTCTTGCCCGATCCCGCCGAGGCGCGGATCATGAGGTGGCGCGCCGGATTCATCGGACCTCCTCCCACGCCACACTCGCAGCGGCTCCGTGCTGGAACAGCGAAGCAAAATCATCGTATTCCGCGCGCAGCGTCTCATTGGGCGGCCAGAATTCGCCGGCCTTGATCGCCGCACAAATTCCGCGGGCACAGCGCATCGCCGATTCCTGCAGCTCCACCGAAAAATCCTCCCACGGCTGCAATCCTGTCTCACCCGCGGCCTTCGGCAGATTGAAATAGGCAAACGTCACGTCGGGTCCAAATTCGGCCTCGAGGGCATGGCGATACAACGGCAGCTGCAAATCCACCCACACCCGCTCGCACCCGTCTTCCTCCGTCTGCGCCCACTCCGGAACATTCTCCCCGGTCCGCAATGAGCGCAAATGCGCCTCGCGGGGCGACACCGCCGTATCGGACGTCTTGTAATCAAGCACCCGCACCTGTCCGGTTCGCTCGTTTTTCTCGATCCGATCGATGCGTCCGCTGACCGTGATTCCGCTCAACTCAAATTCGATTTTCTTCTCCACCTCAATGATGACCCAGCCTTCCGCCCGCTCGGCGGCCTGCACTTCGGCCGCTTTGGAGAGGCGTTGGCGCGCGGATTCCAATTGCACCAGCAGGGGCAGCGATAACCCGTCCCCATAACGCTCGCGCACCTCGCCATCGAACGTCGTCAGCAGGCAATCCCTGAGCGTATGTGCATCGGCACAATCGCGCATCGGCGGCTTCGCCAGTTCCTCGAGTGCCGCGTGACAGAGCGTGCCGAAATCGAAGGCATCGAGTTCGTTCTTCGCCGCATCGACCGGCTTCATCCTGAGCACGTAGCCGAGATAAAACCGGAAGGGACAATTCAACCAGGCGCGCAAACCCGTGACGGCGACCTTCGCCGGGGGATTTTCCCGGCGGGGCCGAAGCGGCCAGGCCCGCGTCCATGCGACCGGGTGCTCGTTTTTTTCCAGCGCCCCGAAAAGATAAGCCACCCGCGCCGGCAATTCAGCATCGGCGCAACGCAGCAACAAACGCGAGGGCCGCAGCGGTTCGCCCGCGAGCGAGGTTTTGCCGAAATACAAATCGAGCCGGCCGCCGGACCTTCGCGACGCGAGCAATGCCTGCAGCAAATAGGCGTCGCGGGCAAAGCGGGAGCGATTCGTCGCCAGGCCCAGCCGCAGGCGCAACGACTCCGGCAGGAACGCATCGCCGACCACGGCCTCGGGCACCTGCCCGTCATTCATCCCGCCGACCAGCAGATGCGGCGCATTTTCCCAGGCGAGTTCCAGCCAGCCCTGCAGTTCCAGCGCGCCCTCGGGTTTGTCGTCGGATTGCCGGCTTTCCGCAAACAACTGCAACGCGAGTTCCCAACAGTCGCTCGCGGGCATATCGCCAAAAATCTCCCGTGCGCGAACACAGTCGCGCACGCATTCCATCCAGGCCTGCGCGGCACTTTCAAAGCGCTGGTCTGCGTCGCTCCTCAGGTCGATTTTCCGGTCGCGAAACAACTGGTTGAGCACGTCCGTCACCGACTCCTCGAAGGATCCGCGCCCCAGCCGGTCGTGCAACGCGTCGATTTCCTTCAGGCCCTGCCGGACTTCGTCCCGGTTGCTCGAGCCAGACGCCTGCAACGCCGCGCGCAGATCGCCGGGCAGGTTTCGCGCCCGCAACTGGTCCAATCCATCCAGCCAGTCCTCCACCGAAAAGATTCCTCCCGATCGGCTGCGAAGATGGGAAATAAAATCGGGACAGCGCGCGAGCGCTTCCACCTGATCGAAGGCCGGATCGCGCACGAGAGCGGCAAACGCGGCAAGCAGCTGGTACAGCCCTTCCTGCTTCCGCAGGCTTCCTTCGGGACTGAACGAGGGAATACCCTGTCGCTTGAGCGCCGCCGCCAGGGGCGGAGTAATCTCGGGATCCGCCACGCCGATGGCCACGTAGCCTTCGGGTTCGGCATACGCGCGCGCGGCCCCCGCGAGTCGTTCGGCCTGCTCCACCGGATCGGAACACAGGTGGATCCGGGATTCAAATTCGTCCAACGCCAGCACCCGGCCCGCCCAGTGCTCGCTATTCGGGCGTCCCCACTCGTCAAAATTCCGGCGCTCCCCGGACGGGGCGAACACCACCACTTCGGTGCGAAGGGAGTTTTCGTGAACCTGTAACGCCGCCAGTGCGAGGGGCGGCAGATCGGGCGCCGCCAGCACCACGATCCGGTCGACACCAGTCAGCCAGGACTGCCGGACCTTCCCGATCCGCGCGGAGGGACTGTCGACCAGCCCGGCGCGACGCAGCAGTTCGGCATGCCGCAAATCCAATTGCGCGAGCTGGCGCCAGCGACCGTGTTCCGCCGCTCCATCGCCGATTCTCGCCGCGACGTCGGCAATTCGCAGTCCGTTTTCCGCCAGAGCCAGCTGCAGCGCCGTCAATTCACGCGCCAATCGTACGGCCCAGCTGAAATCGCGGACGGGGGGATCAATCGGAAACACCTCGCGAAACTCGTCGATCGCCAGATTCCGCAGCACGCGGCTCCACGCAACCAGGGTGTCGGTTCGCGACGCCACCGCGTCACCCAAACCCGGCGCGAGCAATCCATCGGCCGTCATGACCCGCGGCGCAAACACGCCCTGCGCGCGTTGTTTCGCATAATCGGCCAGGGCTTCGCGCAGCCGCCGCCCGGCCTGTTTGGTGGGCACGATCACCAACTGGTGCGACAAATCCAGCGGGCCCTGCCCCGCCCAGTCGCCCGCCAGGAATTCCACCGCCTGGGGCAACAGCGGCCGCTCCCAGGAAAGAAAGTGGCGGCGGTCTTCAACGGGCGGCATCGTTCCTCAAACTTTCCCCGCAATCCGCCACTCGCAAGCCCGGAGCGCGTTACCCGGAAAAACAAAAACCCCGGGCTCACGGGGAGCACGGGGTCAGAAAAACAAACGGAAGTCTTACTTCTTCGCCGCGAAAATGTATTTCGCGTACTGGGACTTGTGGTTCGAAGCCGAGTTGCGGTGAATCACGTTTTTCTTCACGGCCTTGTCCAAGGCGGAGCTATAGGCGATGGCCGCAGCGCGGGTCGCTTCGGCATCGGAACCGGCGGCGGCTTTCTGCACGGCCTTGCCGAGGCTCTTGAGACGGGTCTTGACTGCCTGGTTGCGCGCCGAATTGCGGATAGCTTTACGGGCGGCTTTGATCGCGGACTGGGTGTTGGCCATGGTACTTAAATAATTTGGAAGGGGCTAAAACTCATACCCAAACCAGTGAGTCAAGGGCGAATTCCATCGTCCTTTTTCTCCAACTCGTCTTCCACCTCCGTCAGGGCATAACCATCGAGCGGCCCTGTGTGTTTGCTGCCTCCACTTGACCGCGATTTTTCGCGTATTTTCGCGTGTTTCGCGGGCAAAAGTCTTAGTTTTGGGGCCGGTAAGCCGGATTCTGTGCCGCGTGCCGAAACACACGGTAATCTTCATTTCTCTCCATTCACCCGAAGGTGGCTGGTCCCGCCATTGCCGCACTTGCGTGAGACACAGCGGGATGCGACTAACCCGGGACTATTCGACGGGCCGCCGAGTCCCCTATTTAGTCTTGCACCGGAATGGGTTTTTCGTGCCGCCGTCATTGCTTTCGGCGCGGTGGGCTCTTACTCCACCTTTTCACCCTTACCCCACGGTTGCCCGTAAGGCGGTATAATTCTCTGTGACACTGTCCGTCAGGGCGTCTTGAAACGCCCCGCCCCCCCTTTCAAAGGGAATCCTGCCCTGCGGTGTCCGGACTTTCCTCTCCTTGCTCAAAGAACGCGGAGCGAAGATCTGGCCCCAAAACTAAGGAGCCCAATACACAATGCGTCCGCATTGGTCGCAAGTGGTAACTTGCTCCAATTTTCGGGCCTCCAATTCGACATTGGCCGACACTTTCAAATGACAGCCCCCGCAGCGGGCTCCCGTAACCGGGACGCAGACAGGGTGACCGGGCTTGATCGCGACGCGATCGTACACCCGCAATTGGGGCGGTGGGACCGCTTCGCGCGCGGTGGCCACGTCCGCCTGGGCGCCTTTCACATCGGTCTGCAAATGGGTCTCGCGATCCTTCAGGGCTCCAAGCTTGGCCTCGTGCCCCTTGATATTCTGCTTCAGCTCGGTTTCAGCCGCCGCAAACCGCTTTTTGGCCTCATCGATCGAAAACATCACCGCGATTTCCTGCTCCTCCAGTTTCCCCACGTTGGTCTGGGCGTTTTCAATCTCGTGGGTGAGGGCCTGATACTCGTCGTTTTTCCTCACCTGACTCTGCTGGGTCTTGTACTTGCCGATCTTCTCTTCCGCGCTGCCGATTTCCATCTCCAGCTGCTTCTTTTTGCTCTCCAAGCCATGCCATTCAGCCTTGGCGGCTTCGATCGCGGCTTTTTCGCCGGCGATTTTCGCTTCAACGCCCGCCCTTTCCTTGGGGACCGCAGCGAGTTGCTGCTCAAAGGCCAGTCGTTTGCGATCACGTTCCTGCAGCACCAGCAATTTTTCCAAGCTAATGGCCATGTTCCGGTCACTGTGCAAGGCGTCGGGGCGCGGTCAAACGAAACCATCCGATTTGCCGCTCAATGTTTATGTTTTTTCGGACGTTTCTGCTCCAAGTCGCTAGGGAAATCACCCGGTTTTTCCGCGGATTCCTGACGCATCTCCACCCGTTTTCAGGCGGAAAATCAGCGGGACTTAAATGTTCCTTTTTTAAGCGAAAAATACCGGGCATTTTCCGGAGAAAAACGTTGTGACCACCGCCGTTTTCTTAGAGATTTTTCCCTCACTTTTACCCTCTAAATGTCCCAATCCGAAGAAGCCGTTCAACAAGCCAAAAACCAAGCCGGAGCCGACGCCTACGATGCCTCAAAACTGGGCAAACTGGAGGGTCTCGAAGCAGTGCGCAAGAAGCCGGGCATGTACATCGGCGGCACGGATGAACGGGCGCTCCATCATTGCGTTTCCGAAGTGCTCGACAACTCCGTCGACGAACATCTCGCGGGCTTCTGCAATCGCATCGACGTCAACATCCACGTCGACGGTTCCATCAGCATTCGTGACAACGGCCGCGGCATCCCGGTCGACATCCATCCGGTCTACAAAATCCCGGGCGTGGAAATGGTGCTCACCACCCTTCACTCGGGCGGCAAATACGGTCAGGGCGGCTATAAATTTTCCGGCGGCACCCACGGCGTCGGCGCCAAGTGCGTCAACGCGGTCTCGGAATGGTTCGAAGTCGAGGTTTCCCGCGGCGGCCAGGTCCATCACATGAAGTTCGAGCGCGGCAAGACCGTGCAAAAGCTCGAGGTGATCGGCAAGGCCAGCAGCACGGGCACCTATATCACTTTCAAACCCGACGCCGAAATCTTCAAGGAAACCACGGTTTTCCAGGGCAGCCGCATCAGCCAGCGCCTGCGTGAACTCGCTTTCCTCAATTCGGGCCTCGAAATTGTCTTCACCGACGAGCGTCCGGCGGATCCGAAACCGGAAACCTATTACTACAAGGACGGTGTCGAGGAGTTCGTTAAGCAGATCAATACCGGCAAGACCCCGATCCACCCGAAGCCGATCCGCATCGTCAAGGAAACGACCGTGATGATCGACGACAAACCCGCGGAAGTTCACGCGGAAATCGTCGTGCAGTACAACGACACCTACAACGACCAGGTGCTCTGCTACACCAATACCATCCACAACCCGGATGGCGGTACCCATCTTTCCGGTTTTCGCAGCGCCCTTACCCGCGCGATCAACCAATACGCTAAATCCAACAATCTGCTGAAGGAAAAGGATCCCCAGATCACCGGTGACGACGTCCGTGAAGGCCTCGCGGCGGTTATCTCGATCAAGCACAGCGATCCGAAGTTTGAATCCCAGACCAAGGTGAAGCTGCTCTCGCCCGAAGTGGAAAGCATCGTGGGTTCCGTGAGCTACGAAGGCCTCGGCTTCTTCTTCGAAACCAACCCGGGCGTCGCCAAGCGCATCGTCGACAAATCCCTCAACGCCGCCCGGGCCCGCGAAGCCGCCCGCAAGGCTCGCGAGACCGTCCGCAAGGGCGCGCTTTCCGGCGGCGGACTCCCCGGGAAACTGGCCGACTGCTCCGAACGCGATCCGGCCCTCACCGAACTTTACATTGTCGAAGGTGACTCCGCCGGCGGTTCCGCCAAGCAGGGTCGCGACCGCATGTTCCAGGCGATTCTCCCGCTGCGCGGCAAGCTGATCAATACTGAGAAGGCCCGCTTGGACAAAGTGCTCTCCAACGAGGAAATTCGGACTCTCATCACCGCCTGCGGCACCGGCATCGGCGAAGGCGACGAGTCCGTCGGCGGCTTCAATGCTGCCAAAGCTCGCTATCACAAGATCATCATCATGACGGACGCCGACGTCGACGGCTCCCACATCCGCACGCTCCTGCTGACCTTCCTTTATCGCCAGATGAAGGGCCTGATCGAGCGTGGCTACGTCTACATCGCGCAGCCGCCGCTCTATAAAATCAAGCGCAAGAAGCGCGAGCAGTACGTCGACAACGACGACCAGTTGAATCGTATCCTCCTTGAACTGGGTTCCGAGGACATCGTGCTGAAGCGTATTTCCGACGGCCACGTCTTCGCGCCGGCGCAAATCGAGCAGATCGTCGAAAATCTTTCCGTGCTCGAAAAGCTCGGTGGCAGCGTCACGCGCTATGGCGCGCAGCTGACCGAATACCTCGATCAGCACGATCCGGCCACCCGCGCCCTGCCCCGCTATGTCGCGCGCATCCGTCAGGGTAACAAGGAAAGCCACGAATTCCTGAAGGACGAGGCCGCCCGCGCCAAATTCCTCGAGGCCCGCAAGCTCAACGCCGACCTCACCGAACAAATCGATACCACGCCCGGTTCCGATGGCACCATTCCTCCATTCGGCGGCGAGAAAAAGACCGGCTCGGTCAAACGCATCACCATTCACGAAATTTTCGAGAGCACGGAAATGACGAAGCTGCTCAACGCGATCGCCAAGACCGGCCTCGATATCGCGCAAAGCAGCCCGACGGAACAGGCGCGTTATACCATGACGGAAAACGCCGGCCAGAAGACCGAGAACGTCACCGATCTGTTTGGCCCGCTCGATATCGTTACGCAAATTCGCGCCAATGGTCGCAAGGGTCTGTCCATTCAGCGATACAAGGGTCTCGGTGAAATGAACCCGAAGCAGCTCTACGAAACCACCATGGATCCGCAGCACCGCCGGCTCCTGAAGGTTTCCATCCCCGACGCCGCGAAGGCCGATGCCCTCTTCACGCTCCTCATGGGCGAGGAAGTCCCACCCCGCCGCCAATTCATCGAAGACAACGCCCTGAATGTGCAGTTCCTGGACGTATGATTCGGAGTAGCGAGCAGTGAGTAGCGGGTAGCGAGCATCCGAGCCGCAAACCGCTCCACCCGCTCTTCTACTCTGCTCACTACCCGCTACTCGCTACTCACTACTTTCCGACCCGCTACTCGCTACTCACTACTTTCCGCAGCATGTACACCGCCAACGAAAAACTTTCGACCGCCAACATCACGGACATCATGCAGACGGCCTACATCGAATACTCGATGTCGGTCATCATCGCCCGCGCGTTGCCCGATGCCCGCGACGGCCTGAAGCCCGTGCAGCGCCGCGTGCTCTACGCGATGTTCCGCGAAGGTCTGTTGCACAACCGCCCATTCGACAAGTGCGCCGGTGTCGTCGGTGAAGTGCTGAAAAACTATCACCCGCACGGCGACTCCTCCGTTTACGATACGCTCGTCCGTCTCGCCCAGCCGTGGGTGATGCGCTACCCGCTCATCGATCCGCAGGGTAACTTCGGTTCCGTCGACGGCGATATGGCCGCCGCCTACCGATACACGGAAGCCCGCCTCAAGGACATCGCCGAAGACCTGCTCAAGGACATCGAGGAAGACACCGTCGATTTCGTTCCGAACTACAAGGAGTCGACCACCGAGCCGACGGTTCTGCCCGCGGCGCTCCCGAATTTGTTGATGAACGGCTCGACCGGCATCGCGGTCGGCATGACGACCAATATCCCGCCGCATAATCTGAGCGAGATCATCGATGCCACCTGCGCCATCATCGACCGCCCCAACATCAGCGTCGACGAACTCGTCAGCTATATTCCCGGTCCGGATTTCCCGACCGGCGGTTTCATTACCGGTCGCTCGGGCATCAAATCCTACCTCACCACCGGCCGCGGCATCGTCCGCACGCGCGGCAAGGCGCACACCGAGGAAATCAAGGGCGGCGGCGAACAGATCGTCATCACCGAGATCCCGTACAACGTTAACCGCGCCACGCTCGTCCTCCGCATCGCTGAGTTGGTGCGCGAAAAGGAAATCGACGGCATCCGCGATCTCCGCGACGAGTCCGACGAAAACACGCGCATCGTCATCGAGCTGAAACGCGGCGAGCAATCGCAGGTCGTCATCAACCAGCTTTACCAGAAGACCGCGCTCGAGTCCTCCTTCGGCGTCATCCTGCTCGCGCTCGACAAGAAGCGGCCAAAGCAGATGAACATCAAGGAACTCCTTGAGTGTTACATCGACCATCGCCGCGAAGTCGTCACCCGCCGCACCCAGTTCCGTCTCGATCAGGCCAAGAAGCGCGCCCACATCCTCGAAGGCTACATCATCGCCCTCGATAACCTCGACGACTTCGTCAAAATCATCCGCGCCTCCGCCAATCGCGACGAGGCCAAGGTGAAGTTGATGGCGAAGTACCCGCTGTCCGATCTTCAGGCCAACGCGATCCTCGAACTGCGCCTCTATCAACTCACCGGACTCGAACGCGGCAAAATCGAGGCCGAATACCTCGAATTGATGAAGCTCATCGCCGAGCTGCAAAGTATTCTCGACTCCGAGTCCGTGCTGCTCGCGCTCATCAAGAGCGAACTCCTCGAACTGAAGGAAAAATACAAATCACCCCGCCGCACACAGATCATCGACGACGCCGGCGACCTCCGCATGGAGGACGTCATCCCGAACGAGGGCTGCGTGATCACGGTTTCCCACCTCGGCTTCATCAAACGCACGCCCGTGGCCGACTACCGCTCGCAAAAACGCGGCGGCAAGGGTGTCATTGGCGCCGAAACCTACGACGAGGATTTCGCCGAGAACCTTTTCACGGCCTCGACTCACGACTACACCTTGTTC
>JBEHXD010000082.1:0-14031 GCA_048498875.1 Verrucomicrobiota bacterium | reverse complement strand
CGATCGGACCAGCGTCTTGAGGTCAAGCCGCTCCACCTCGCCGGCGGCCGGCCGACCTCACTTGAAGTTGTCGTTTTTATACAATCGCTTGGCGTTGTTTATCTATTATTTTCCGCCCCGGAACGAGTAGTCTGATCACCGGTTCGCTCCACCCCAAATCCACCTCATCCCCTGGCATGATTTCCGTCGCCGCCCCCCTTGCTTGCTCGGACTTTTTGGAGTCGCTGGACGTGTCGTCGCGGCAACTCGGCATGTTCGCGCACATCGGCGACATCAGTTATTTCGTGAAGGACCGTGCCGGCCGGTACATGGCCGCCAACGAAGCCTTCGTGCACCTGATCGGCCACCGGCGGGTGGAGGAGGTGCTGGCCCGCACCGACTACGAGCTGTTTTCCCCGCTGCTGGCTGATTCCTGCCGGATGGATGACGAGCAGGTGATGACCACCGGCGAACCCATCATCAACAAAGCCGAACTCGTCCCGCACAACGTGCTCTCCGTCGGCTGGTATGCCACCACGAAACTCCCGCTGCGCGATCGCTCCGGTCACATCGTAGGAGTGGAAGGGATGACCCGGGAATTCAAACCCGCCCGCGGCTCGGCCGGACCTTACCCCGAGCTTTCCGCCGTCATCGATTTTGTGGAGCAGCATTATCCGCAGCGATTCGCGATCGACGATCTCGCCCGCCGCGCCGGCCTGACGGTGCGCACGCTCGAACGCCTTTTCGCCCGGCGCTTCAGCATGACACCGTTCGCCTACGTCAAACGCGTGCGCCTCAACGCCGCCTGCCGGTTGCTGTCGCAGTCCGCGCTCCCCATCGCCCAAATCGCTGTCGACTGCGGTTTTTGCGACCAGAGCTACATGACCAAGGAATTCGGCCGCATGCTCCGCACCACCCCGCAAGTCTACCGCGAAACCTACGCGCTGTGATCACGTTCTACGATCGTTTTTCTCGGGAACTACAACCGACTGTCCGGGCAGGCGGGTGATGTCCTTTTGATGTGCCGATGTAACCACTAGGTGACCATTGTTGTCGGGGACCAGATGAATATAACGGCGAGGGCCGCTGGCATTGGTCGGCGCGGCGTATATTCCCACAAAACCGAGCCGCTCTGAAAGCTGTAGGATGTTGCTGAAGTTCTGTCGGTCGAGTGCATGGACTTCGTCCAAGTAAAAGGGGATACGAGCCTTTCCAAGGACGAGCAGGTCGCGCAGGACCAGGAGATTCAAGGTTACCTTTAGTACGATAGTGGTGCCCGTGGATTCTACCGAGTCGAAATCGTCGTAGGTGTTTTTCTGTCCATCATGCCGCTGCACGTGGCAACGGAGAGCGAACAGATCATTCAATGCTAGCTTGGGCCTTTGCTGCAGCATCAGCGTAAATTGCCGGATCTTGTTTTCCGCATCCGTGGGCGTTTCAAACAATGAGGGCTCCATCGCATCCGCGGCCTGCCGCATATATTCGGTCACCGCTTTTTCGTGCTCTACCACATCCAAGGTTACACTGGCTATGCTCGAGAACTCGATCTTGCTGAGTTCCTTGTTGAGCTTGCGCACGACTTTACCAACTGACTCCAGAGACTTGAGCATGCTCTGAAACCCAGCACGCGCATCCACCAACACGCTGCGCCACCGCTTTTCAATGGTCTGCATACGGTCGGGCAGAGAGGCTATTTCCGTCTCCAGCCGGCGCAGTCGCGTCTCCACGGGCGCAGAACGGTCATACATGAAACTGGCCGTACCAAAATCACGGTCAAGGAGATCAATCCGGGTTTTAAGGCTCTCCGCGCAACCTGTGGCCGTCAGGCATTTTTCCCGCACCTTTACGAAAACCTCGGTCAGCGCTTCAGGCAGCTCGGACACGGCCGCCTTGCCCAACCGCGTGCTGCCGGGATCTTCCCCTGGCGGAATGGGAAAATTCTGCGCTTCGACGGCCACCTTTGCCCGCTCTTGCTCCAATTTGTCGAACTTGGCGATCGCGCCTTCGGATCGTCCTGTGGCTTTGACGCGCCCTTTTTCATTCGTTTCAAGTTCGGCTTTGATCTGCGTCTGACGGTTGCGCGATTCATTCAGTTGGACGCGCCAGCCTTCCTCCTCGGAAACCTGCTTTTGGAAGGTCTCATATTCGATCACCCGTTTGGCTTGGGCGTCGTAAGCTTGCTGCGCCACCGGCCGACGGGAACGGAGTTCGTCCAAGCGAGTGAGCGTATCGAGATCGGCTTCGAGATTTGCTGCTTCCCTCTCGGTCGAGCGGATTTCCTGTTCCAAAGCCGTGGGGTTGCCGACCTGCGCGGCCTGACGGATTGTGCCGGCCGGGAAATCAAGAATAATGGCTTCGTCTTCGTAGCCCCGCGCATCACAGTGCTTTGCCGCCGCCTGTAATCGTTCTAGCATTTTTTTCTCATCCTTGATCTGCACCTGTTCATCGACAAAGGACTCAAGAACCCCGCGATGAAAAAGTGCGGTTAGGCGTTCGGCTTCTCCTGCAGGCATTCTTTTTCTTAGCCAAGTGATGAAGAAGTCGTTCACCCGCTTAATGGCCGCTTTGCGATGTTCCAGCAACAAGTGCTTGTCAGCGAGTTGCTGGCGGATTACCTCGGCTTTTTCCTTCGGCGCATTCCGAAGCCGGACATCGATGCCCCTGATCTCCTCGGATAAATTGTCTCGGGCTTGGATCTCTAACTCGAGCGCAAAACCAGCGAATAGCTTCCGCATCTCAGCAAGGCGTTTCAGCAATCCGTTGATTTCCCCTTCTAGGCCGGCCGCCTCCGTGAGCGTCTGCATCAATCCGTTCTTCTGCTCGTTCAGTGTTTTAAGCTCGTTGTCGGCTTGATCCTTGGTGGTTCGGAGAGCCGTGATCTCTTGCTGGTAGGCCATGGCATAATTCCTGTGCCGCTCCCGCAGTTCTCCCGTCACTGCATGGGCCACGGCACGCGCCGCCGATTCCCGATCGAACAACTCCCGCACTTCGATCACCAGCTTTTGCGCCTGCTTCAAAAGCTCTACCTCGTGGCGGTCGCGCGATATGATTTGCAGTTGCCGCGAGTGATCTTCGACTAAATTCACTTCCCGCTGACTCGGGCCGAGCTTGGCGCAGTCAGCCAGCAATAGCTTTAGATCCTCCTGGCGGATGTCGCGGAGCTGGAGCAACCGCTGGAAAGTCTGCCTAAACCTCTGATAATCCTTAGCGTCAGCCAGCGGCACTAAATTCCAACTGCCCTTGGGCTTTTCATCCACCGCTCCGAGCAGGCGCCGCAGGTCGACGGTCTCGGCTAGTAGCATGAGACTTTTAGGCTCGAGTCTCTTCTGGACCTCACTCCACGGCAACGGACTATGCTTTTCGTCAATAAAATCCCCCCGCAGAAATTCCCCGCGCCAGGCGTATCTTTTCAACTCATGGCCGGAGGCCGGCCCATCCGAGCGTACTCCGATCGATTGCACGCCCAAAGGCGTGTCGCATTCATAGATAATCAGACTCGTCTCACCCTTAAAATAGAATCTACGGCTTTCATCGGTAGTGTGCTGGCCGAAGCGCATATCACGCTGATTGTCCACGTACAGATATTGCAGCGTAGAAATCAGCGCCGTTTTGCCGAGACCATTGACCCCAACCAATTGGAACGGCTGCGTTAGGTCGATCTCGGCATAGTCGAACTTGCCCGAATTGATGAGGATTAGGCGCCGTGGCCCGGCCTGTACCGTAGAAGTTTGCTTCATGGCTCAGAGTTGCGAGCAAGCGGCTTGGTGGGAGAGCGATATTCCGAGCAGACATCGAGCAGGCGATGGAAAGCAGCCCGCAACTGGAGGCGCCCGTCGTTGTTGATGGTTAGGAAGCCCAACCGGTCGAGGGCACGCAGTATGTTCTGCAATTCGACCGCATCAGCGATGCCGGCCTGCTGGCACTGGCGTCGGTATGCCTCGGACGCAAAGTGTGGGAGGTCGGCAATGGCATGAAAATTGTCAAACAACGGCGGCCCCAGGTCCGTCCCTTGGTCAGCGAGCGCATCGATCCAGACTGCGGTGAAGACGACAAACTTGGTGATCGTGTCGCTCCCCTTGTAATCGTCGTCATCTGAAGTCGCATAGTAGAACCCCCGGACATCACGGTTCAGCTTCAAGTTCAGTTGCGCAAAAAAGGCTTGGTATTCGTCGAAGCGCCCGGATTCCAGTTCGGTGAATTCGGGATCGCCAAAACTCCAATGGTAGCCGGTTTTGATGCCACGGAAGATCGCGGCGATCATGGGCAGTGGCACGGCGGGATGCGGGTTCATGCAGCGGAGCGGATGCTGAGTTTCACATGACCGCATCGCACCTTCCCATCGCAGAACGCGTATTCCTTGATGGGCTGCGTGAAGCTCGCGATGAAACGGGAATCGGTCACCACGAAAGAGAAGGCGTGCAGCACCACGTGAAAACCGCGGTCGGAATAGTGGTCCACAAGCCAACCAAGGAAATCATCAATAGGGAACCGGTCAGCCCCGAGGTCTTCGATCTCGGCTAGTAGATTTTCAAGCGCCTGGATATCGCCCGGAACAGCAGTGTTGCCAAAATCGATGGGAGTAGGCGGTTGGCTAAAATCGAAGATACGGGCAGCGCTGGCGATCAAGGCCGGGCCTGAGATCTGATTCATGTAACGGAAAGTCGAAAGGGGCAGATTAAACGGTTGGAAGCCGCTTCGTTCGAGGTCGTTTAGGATTTGCGCCGCACCTTCTGCCAGTTGGCTCTCGCGGCGCAGGCGCAGGTGTAGTGGTTCGAGTTCATTGCGACATTCGCGAAAACTCTGCCGCAACGCCACTCGCAGCATCTGCATATCCCTTTCGACTCTTTCGGCCAGCCTCACATCGGGCAGAAACCCCTTGTCGACGGCATGAGCCAATTGCTTCTCCCATGCCGTGCAAATGGCTTCCAACGCGCCGGTGGGATTCAGGAGTTCTATCATAGGCAGCAGGTACTCCGTCCAGAATCGGTTGATGCGGCGAAATCGGTCCCTTGGCGACTGCCGGCGGTGCTCGCCTTTCGCCTCGCCCACCTCGTGCGCGATGGCCATGCGGGTTTGTAGCAGATCCTCAGTGATGCACTGGTAGCATCGCCGCGCGTCGGTGAGCACCTCACGCCCCGCCTCCAGATCGTCCTTGAAAACCGCCGCTTGGAAAGAATCCGACAGGGTTTGGAGTTCCACCAAGCGTCCATGGATAACGGCGGAGGAAATCGGCTGCGGGATTTGCTGCAGGTGGTTCAGCCAGCGGGCAAATACGGGCGCTAGCGTCCAGACTCCTTGTTGCAGATCGCTTTCCACGATGAGCCGCAGTTTCTTCAATTGCTGAAGCAAATAGCCAGAACTGGCGGTCGGCCCGGTCGTCTCGATCAGAATAATGATTTCCGCTTCGGTGAGCAACTCGTCCCGACGGCGCCAAAATTCCGAAATGACCACATGATGCGTCAAAAGAAAGGATGCAGCCTCAGGCAATGAAATAAGCATGAAACGAAGGGATGAAGCGACGCTGGCTGGCCCAGCCGGCTTTCGTCTTAGTATTTGCGGCGGTTAAAGAACTCAAGCCACATTCTCGCTTTGACTCATCGACACCAGTTACCGTGCATTGGATACATTAAGACACGCTCTTGCTCACTCTGGTCTTCCCCGCTTCAATACCAAACGCACCCACTCCCGATGTCACTCGACGAACCCCAAGAAGCTATCAAAACGGCGATCCTTGATCGCATTTCACATCCCGTAATGGGAGTCTTCCTGCTTGCCATGGCCGTCTGCAATTGGAAGCCGGTCGCCTTTCTTATCATTTCCGACTCAGCTGCGGCGGACAGGATCAAAACCGCCGAGGCGTACGTTACTTGGGAAACGGGTTTGCAAATACCGCTTGCTATGACCGCCGGATGGATCTTGCTCGGCCCGGTCCTAAAGGTACTGGCCCTCATGTATGATCGCTATGTGAGCAACTGGGAGAAAGTGCGCGCCTATAAAGCGGCCCTGCGGGTTGTGGAGCGGAATACCGCCCAAGCCAGCACAGTACTTAAGCAGCTGGAGGAGGAACTTGGTGGAAAACGCAAAGAATTTTCCGAAGTGGCAGCCAAGACAGAAACAAAGCAAGAGGAGCTGCGCAGAATTACCGAGATTTTGGATGCTGTCGCCAAGGTGGGCAGCCAAGGTTGGCAATCGGCTTTTGTAGGGGGTGGCTCGTTTCCATATCAGCCCGGCACTGAAGCTTATTCCAAAGCCAAATCCCGCTTCGACCTGCTCGACCAATTTCGGATGCAGGTTCTGGGATCAGAGAAATAGCACTCGTGCTGCTATTTTTCACCGGAATAAAAGCGGCCGGGAAATTTCTCCGAGGCCAGAATGTAAACGTAATGCATAGCGATCGATAGCCCGCCTATGCCCGTTGGGCTCCGGCGGGGCACCGCGCCAGAGCTTTCGCAAAAGCGAAAGCATAGTCGGGTGGCGTCTCCATCAGCCTTCGCTAAGGCTTCGGCTGACGGCGGGGATTGTTCGGCCGGAAGGCTGAGCTTCACTCCTGGTGAGTCTTTGGCTGAAATTCGTTTGTCGGCTGGTTGCGATTTAGATCCTTAACGGGCTAAAATCGTTTAAGCCTGTTTAGGTTCAAATTTGTATTTAACCCACGAGGGCACGCTTCACGGAACAACTCTCATTGACCCATGTATTCATTTGGCTGCTGATCCCTGCTTCTTTCGTGCGATTGATGTTACTCTGTCGGTGTATCCTCCTCTGCGGCCTGATGGGCTTTACCCGCGGTTTCGCGCAGGCCGACCTTCCTTTGGATGACGTGACTGTCCTGCCCGTGTTTTCAGTAAAGGGCGTGCGGATGGAGGAGCTGGGCGTTCGGTTTGGGGGGCAGTTTGGTTTTCCTCCTTCCAACAACGTACTCACGATCGCGGAGGTTTTCCCGAACACCGCCGCGTCCAAGGCGGGGCTCCGACCAGGCGAGCGGATCGACAAGATCGACGGAAAATCCGTCGGACTGGCGACGATCCTTTCGCTGGGCTTCAAGCCGGAGAAACTGGAACAGCGGTTGTGGAACGAGCTGGCACGCGGCAAAAAAAGCGTGACGGTGACCATGGAAGTTCGCGCCCCCAGAGCCCGGGAGTCGCGCAAGGTGACGCTGGAGTTGCCCTCGCCCGCGCCGCATTGGGGAAGCGAAAAGTGGAGCGCACCGGAAGGACGGACGCCGGCGGTGGTTGCGGAACCTGGCCCGCTGGCGGCGCTCGCCCGCGAGGTCCTGGACAACGGAATCTGGACGGGTAACTACGAACACAGTGGCTACGAGTGGCGCATTGTGCAGGCGACAGGCGGACATCGGATCCGGGTGACGCAGCAAGACGGAAAAACCGAGATCCGGTTGGAGTATCGGTCGGCGGATGCGGGACAAAGTAATTTTACCACGTCGCCGTCCGGGGCGCTGGAAGACGCGTCCCGTTGGCCTCGTGCCAAGAACGACAAGCGCAAGGAAATCCCACCCGAGGAACTGCGGGCAGTTTTCGAGAGTGAAATCGATTTCTGGCTGCACAAGGTCGGGCGGGTGACGGGGCGCTGGCCTTTCGAGGCGTTGACGGGGGAGACGGCCGTCATCACCAGTGCGGGCAGCAACCTGCGCAGTGCCATCACGCCGACCGGCACGGGGAACGTCGCGGGCCAGACCGTCGCGCCGCGCGCGGACTCGTTTTTAAAACTGCCCGTGGCGACGGCCGAACAGAAAAAACTTTTCTCCGACGCCTTGGGAAAAATTGGGGCCGATGCCGATGGCTGGGCTTTCACCGAGACCTCGCGGTCGCCGGAAAGCAATCAGGTGAGACGGGTTCGACATGATCCATCGAAATCTCCGGCCGAGAGCAGCACCTTGCTCACAGTGAATGGCAAGCCGCCGAAGCCGGCCGACCTGAAGCAATGGCGCGACGAAGGCCAGGCCCCGTTGCCGGGACTGGGTGAGCTGCCGCCGCTCCCGACCATTGTGGATTTGGATGACGTGCGGATTTATGCCGATGAAACGGCGGCGGTGGTGTTCGAGTTGCCAGTGAAGGCCTCGAATGCGGAATTCCCCGCGGACAAGTTCCAAGCCCGGTTTCGCGTGAACAAGACGCACCGCGGCTTCGAGGATTTCTCTGTGAAGCTGCGCGAAGCGATCGGCGTCGCGGGCATCGCGAAGGTGACCGATGCCGGCCTGGAGGCACGCTTTCAGACGTTCGACCCCTCACTCGCGCCCCAACCGGTGTTTTTGAAAATGGGTGGTGGCGTCCGGGTGCTGCTCGTGAAGGTCTCGCGCGCATTTGAAGTCACCCGCACCGATTTCAAACGAGTCGTGCCGTTCGATGAGACCGCCGGGACGACCAAGTAAACCGAATTGAGGCATGTTTAGAATGTAGCGGTCATGGTGTTGGTTCGGCCGGTGGCTTTCACAAACCCCTTCGGGATTCGAACGGCTGCGCCGCGCCAACAAAAAAGCCGCCTGAATAAGGCGGCTTTTATCGTGCGTGTTAGGAAGCAAGCAGGCGCTTTTGAAAGGCCCGGCCAGATCCTGTTTTGAGGTATGCTTCGAAACGCTTGGCGGCTGCGGGATCGGCGAATCCGGCATACCATACCAGTTTCCACGGGCGATATTTCGCGGTGTGAAGCGATGAACCGGCGTGTGCTGACGAAATCGACGGCGAAGGTCGTTCGTTTCACCGGAATAAAAGCGGCTGGGAAATTTCTCCGAGGCCAGAATGTAAACGTAATGCATAGCGATCGATAGCCCGCCTATGCCCGTTGGGCTCCGGCGGGTGGCGTCCCCACGGGGATTGGCTGCCTTGCCAAACCAAGGACAGGTGCTTCGCACCCGCGCTTTGCGCGTCCCTTCTCCGCTTCGCTCCGTCGAACCCGTGGGCAGATGCTCCGCATCTGTCGCCGCTTTGCGGCGATTCTCATCCCCGTGAAGACAGCACGAAAAAAGCCACCATTACTGGTGGCTATATTCGTGGCGTCCCCACGGGGATTGATTCGGCCGGACGGCCTCAGGGCTTCGCCCCGCGCCTCAAAGGCGCGTCCTTCTCCAGTCGCTTCGCTCCTTTCGTCAAACCCCTCCGGGGTTCGAACGGCTGCGCCGCGCCAACAAAAAAGCCGCCTGAATAAGGCGGCTTTTATCGTTGGCGTCCCCACGGGGATTCGAACCCCGGTTCTCACCGTGAAAGGGTGGTGTCCTAACCGGGCTAGACGATGGGGACCCAGCACGGAGTCGGGCAAGCTACGGCCTGACCATACTCGTGCAAGAGTATTTTGTCGGTGGTTCCGCAATTCCCAAAGGCGACGAATTTCCGGCGAAAGCTTGAATTAACCCGTGTTCTAGGCCCTTAATCACAAAAGAGTTATTTTCTTCGAAAGGTTGCCGATCTGATTCCCGTGCCCACCGCTGCATTCGCTTTTTCCATGAAAAACCACCTCAGGCTTTTCCTTTTGATCATTGGCCTTGGCGTTGCCGGAGGACTGCGGGCCAGCGATGGGCCGGGCGTGGCTCAGGTGCCGGTGGCGACGTTGCCGTCGGACGGGGATTTGGCGGCATTGTCGAAGCGCGCGGAGGCCGAACTTCGCGGCAATATCCTGCCGTTCTGGCTGAAATATACCCGCAATCGCGAGCGGGGCGGGTTTTATGGCCTGATCGATGAAAAAATGCGGGTGCATCCCGAGGCCTCGCGGGGAGCCCTGCTGACGAGCCGCATCCTGTGGACTTTTTCGATGGCGTATCGCGTGTACCACGATCCGGAGTATCTCGAAATGGCCCGCTGGGCGTATCGCGATCTGACGGATAATTTCACCGACCACGAGTTTGGCGGAATTTTCTGGTCGATCACCGGCGACGGAAAACCGGACGACACCCGGAAACAGATTTATGGGCAGATGTTCGCCATCTATGCCCTGGCGGAATATTATCACGCGACCAACGAACAACCGGTGCTCGACCAGGCCACCGCCATTTACCGGCTGGTGGAAAAAAACGCCCACGATCCGAAGCATGGCGGCTACTACGATGCGTTGAAGCGCGATTGGACGCGAATGCGTGATGGTGAGAACATGCTCGGTCGCGCCCCCAAATCGCAGAATTCACACATCCACATCCTCGAAGCGTACACCAATCTGTTGCGAGTCTGGCCGGACGCGGGCCTGCGGGAAAACCAGCGGGCCCTGATCGGCATCCTGCTCGATCACATCATCGATCCGCGCACGCATCACCTGATTCTGTTTTTGAAGGACGACTGGACGCCGGTGTCCGATGAAATCTCCTACGGTCATGACATCGAATTGAGCTGGCTGCTGGTCGAAGCGGCCGACGTGCTGGGCGATCCGGCCGTGGTGGCGCGGGTGAAACCGGTGGCGCTGGCCGTGGCCGAGGCGACGTTGAAGGAAGGGGTCGATCCGGACGGTGGCGTGCTGAACGAGGGTGATCCGCATGGTTACACGAACACCGGCAAGGACTGGTGGCCGCAGGCGGAGGCCGCGGTGGGCTTTCTCAACGCCTATCAACTTTCCCGTGATCCCCGTTATTTCGCCGCATCGCGTCACAGCTGGGATTTCATCGAGGCGAAATTCGTCGACCGCGTAAACGGCGACTGGATTGAGTCGACAGATCGCAGCGGAAAACCGCACCGCAGTCCCAAGGTCACCGTGTGGAAATGTCCCTATCACAGCGGCCGCTCGTGCTTTGAGTTGATCGAACGCACGCATTTGCTTGCTGGCGGCAGCCATGAAATGAGCGAGCAGAAGTAGCCGCCCATCATTTCAATTAACATGTCTGGAAGGTAGGGGCCGTTGCCCTCAACGGCCTTGCCGGGATGCGTCTGCCGCTGCGGCGAAAATCTTTTCGTTTGAATTTCCCGGAAGAATGCTGCACGGATGCAGCAGTAAAGTTTAGGAGAGCCCGGGGCACCGGGCTGAGAATGGGACACAGCGCGTTCCTAGATCCTTTGAACCTGACGCGGTTAGCACCGCCGTAGGAAAAACAGGAGTCCCTCCGCATTCGCGGGGGGAGCTTGCGGACCTCGGTGGCGTGGATCGTCGCCGAAACCAAATTCTCCTCATGTCCGCCTCCCCCTCCGCTTCGTCCGCCCACACGGTGTTTCCGTCGTCGCGACGCGTCTATGTTCCCGGCAGCCGGCCCGATCTGCGCGTGCCGATGCGGGAGATCGAACTGTCGCCCACGAAACTGCCGAACGGCCAGGAAGTGCCCAATGAACCGATCCGCGTCTACGATACGTCCGGGCCGTGGGGCGATGTTTCCTTTCATGCCGATTCCTCGAAGGGACTCCCGCCTTTGCGCGCCGCGTGGATTCGCGAGCGCGGCGACGTGGAGGAAGTCGACGGTCGCGTGACGAAGCCGATCGACGACGGTTATCTGTCCGAATCGCATCGCGCGCAGGCGGAGGCGGAAAGCCGGCGCAATCCGATTCGTTTTTTCGATCGCGGCGGGCGCGGGGTACTCCGGGCCAGGGCGGGAAAATGTGTGACCCAGCTCCACTACGCGCGCGCCGGTGTCATCACGCCGGAGATGGAATACATCGCGATCCGCGAGAACGCGAAGCTCCAGCGATCGCGCGACCTGCTGGAAATGACGGAGCAGGGCCCGCGCAATTCACTCTGGCGCCAGCACGGCGGCCAGTCTTTCGGCGCCGCCATCCCCAGGGAAATCACGCCCGAATTCGTACGCTCGGAAGTTGCGCGGGGCCGGGCGATCATTCCCGCCAACATCAATCACCCGGAACTCGAGCCGATGATCATCGGCCGCAATTTCCTCGTGAAAATCAACACCAACATCGGCAACTCCGCCGTGGCCTCGTCGATCGACGAAGAGGTGGAGAAGATGCGCTGGTCGGTGAAGTGGGGCGGCGACACCCTGATGGATTTATCCACCGGGAAGAATATCCACCAGACGCGCGAATGGATTTTGCGCAATTGCCCGGTACCGGTCGGCACGGTGCCGATTTACCAGGCCCTGGAAAAAGCCGGCGGACGCCCCGAAGCGCTCACCTGGGAAATCTTTCGCGACACGCTCATCGAGCAGGCGGAGCAGGGCGTTGATTACTTCACGATCCACGCCGGTGTGCTGTTGCGCTACATTCCGCTCACCGCGCGGCGCATGACGGGGATTGTTTCGCGCGGCGGCTCGATCATGGCGAAATGGTGTCTGTCGCATCATCAGGAAAATTTCCTCTACACGCACTGGGACGACATTTGCGACATCATGGCGGCGTATGATGTCTCGTTCTCGATCGGCGACGGCCTGCGTCCGGGCGCGATTGCGGACGCGAACGACGAGGCGCAATTCGGCGAATTAAAAACGCAGGGTGAATTGACGCGACGCGCGTGGGCGAAAGGCGTGCAGGTGATGAATGAGGGACCGGGCCATGTGCCGATGCACCTGATCGCGGAAAACATGGAGAAGCAGCTCGAGTGGTGCGACGAGGCGCCGTTCTATACCCTCGGACCACTCACGACCGATATCGCACCGGGCTACGATCATATTACTAGCGGCATTGGTGCGGCGATCATCGGCTGGCACGGCACGGCGATGCTTTGTTACGTGACGCCGAAGGAGCACCTCGGTTTGCCGAATCGCGACGACGTGCGCACGGGGGTGATCACGTACAAGATCGCCGCGCACGCCGCCGATCTCGCGAAAGGGCATCCCGCAGCGCAATACCGCGACAACGCGCTGTCGAAGGCGCGCTTTGAATTTCGTTGGGAGGATCAATTCAACCTCTCCCTCGATCCCGAACGGGCGCGCGAGTACCACGACGAAACCCTGCCGCAGGACAGCGCGAAGACCGCGCACTTCTGTTCGATGTGCGGGCCCCAGTTTTGCTCGATGAAGATCACCGACGATATCCGTCGATTCGCTGACGCGCAGGGGCTTGATTCGGCCGAAGCCATCGCCGCCGGAATGAAAACGAAAGCGGAGGAGTTTCGCGACAAAGGCGGCGAGATCTACGTCGAGGACAAACCATGACCATCCACGTCAACGACCGGCCGCACACTGTGGCCGAGAACGCGACCCTTGCGATTCTGCTCGGCGAGCTCGGCTTCGCCGAGCGCAAGGGCATTGCGGTTGCGATCAATGACGAAGTGGTGCCGCGTTCGATCTGGCCGACCCGGTTGCTGGCCGCCGCCGACAAGGTTCTTGTGATTCAAGCCACCCAAGGAGGTTGATTGTCTGTGAACCTGATTGTCATTTCGCCGGAAGCTGAGGATGAGCGCGAGCACGCGGCGCTCCGGCGTTTTTTTGCGGCCGGTTTGCAATCCTACCATTTGCGCAAACCCGCGTGGAGCTGTGAGCGCATGGCCGCCTGGCTTCGTGCTTTGCCGGGAGAATTTCATTCCCGGATCTTTTTGCATTCCCATCACGAACTCGCCGGTGATTTTGGAGTCGGCGGCTTGCATTTTCGTTCGAGCGATGGCCCGCAATCGCACTTGTTGCGCAGTCGGTCCGTGCACGACCTCGCGACGCTGCAAAAGGCGGTCGGGGCTTATGATCGGGTCTTCTTCAGTCCTGTCTTTGGTTCGATTTCGAAACCGGGCTACGAGCCGGATCCCAAAATTTCGCACGGCGACCTCAAGGCGATTCTCGCCCAGCCGCGGCGGGCCGAGGTCATCGCCTTGGGCGGAGTCGGCCGCTCGCAGGTTTCCGTTTGCCACGAACTCGGCTTTGATGGCGTGGGTACGCTTGGTGCGGTGTGGCAGGCCGCCGATCCGGTGAAAGCATTCAACGAGCTGCGAGAAGCGCTTCTTGCCGATGTCGCGTAATTCACAATCGCTTCCGCCGATCATGGCGCTGACGCAGGACGGACTTGCTCTTTCCCATGCGGAGCAAGCCCGCGCTTTGGTTGAAGCGGGAGCGCGCTGGATTCAATTGCGCATGAAAAACGCCGCGCCTGATTTTTGGGTTGCGACCGCGCGCGAGGTGGTCGCGACTTGTCATGCGCGCGGCGCGCTTTGCACGATCAATGACAGTGTCGACGTCGCGCTGGCCTCCGGTGCCGA
>JBEHXD010000081.1:0-14081 GCA_048498875.1 Verrucomicrobiota bacterium | reverse complement strand
CTCAAACCTGTGGTTTATCTCACAAGCCGCTGATTTTTCGCGTCTTTCCGTGTTTTTGCGGCTGATTTCATTCTGTCTCAAACTCCCCTGCAACCCTCACTCTGAAGGGTGAAAAAGTGAAGTTAGGTTGCCCAGTTGACGGGGCAACGTAAGCATGAATCACAAAAATCAGTTCTCCGTCACCCGGTTTAAAAACCGCAATGGTGTAGTCTCGTTTCGCATCGAAGGCCGTTTGATTCCCACTAATCAGATGATCACATCCCGTAGTATTTTCCAGACTGCCACCGCTTTGCTGTTTACGATGTGCTTTTCTGCATGTCTTCGAACAACGGACTTCATGTCTACCCGTACAGTATTACTAGATACCAGAATTCATGCCCTATTTGCGGCTGATATGGATTCCAACCGCATCCTTATTCCTGGCGTGATGGAACAATGCTTTGGCGTTGAGCCTGGGGTTACTAAAGGACTTGTAATTTCAAAATTGATAGCAAAGTCGAAATTGTCCGATGAGGTTACGATCATAGATAGAAATGGTAAGTTAATTTTTCAGGTTCTGGGGTGCTCTCTAGATCCAAACGTCTGGATAAAACATTCATATGTTTTCGTATTCGATCAGGATGATAAGTTATTACGAACCGGGGTGAACGTTCAACGTGGCCCTATAGAATTACTCAGGTTCCAGTGAAAGCGGCAACCAATCTGGCCCTCAGGAAGTTGGGGGGGGCGGAATGATTTGCGATGCAGTCGCAGGCGATGGCATTTTCCTTCCGTTAGGGTGAAAGCAGGCCGCGTGGTTATGGCAGGTTTAAGCAAACCGTGTCCGGGACGGTGGAGAATAGTGGGGACGTTTCGGGGGCAATCCGGTGGGGATGGGCGGAGTTATTATCCAATGATCGGATACGGAATTCCCGCGCAGGAGCCCGGCTGGTTGGGTGCGCGAGCGAAATACCAGTGGCTTGGGGACCGGCGCGAACGCGAAGGAGGGGAGCGTAGGTTCGGCGCAACTGCCTCGGAATTAAATTTCAACAACGGAAAGCGGGCCCACGGCTGCCGTGGAACAGGCGATTATGCTACAATTAGAATGAAAAACATGTTTAAGCAAAACCCCGTCAGGCTTTGGCTGGCTCAATCAGTTGAGTGCTGGGGGATTCACGCTGTCTTGTCTGGCCAAATGGCCGGGTAAGGTGACGGGAACCCGCATTACCCTATCGGCACCGACGCAGTTCCAACACACCCCAAACTATGAAAAACAGGTATTCACCTAGATACCCTGTATTATCGGTTTTGCTGCTCTCCCTCGCAACCGGCGCATGGGCACAGCAAACGGCCCCGGACACCAAGGCAAACGCTGACAAGAAAGATGACGATACAATCGTCCTCTCACCGTTTGAAGTTTCATCCACCGACAACAATGGTTATGCCGCCGCGACCACCTTGGCGGGTAATCGTCTCAACACCAATTTGCGCGATATCGGCAATGCGGTCTCGGTGTACACCAGCCAGTTCCTCAAGGATATTGGCGCGACGGACAACCAGACGTTGCTCCAGTACACGACCAATACCGAGGTCGGAAGTGTATACGGAAATTTCGCCGGCGCAGGCGATACCGCAACCTTGGATGAATCGGGTCACTTTACCAATCCCAACCAGAACACGCGCGTGCGCGGCCTGACCCAGGCTGACAACACCCGCGATTATTTCCTCACGGATATTTCCTGGGAAGGATACAACATCGACGGTGTCGATTTGCAGCGCGGTCCGAATTCCATCCTGTTCGGACAAGGCAGTCCCGCCGGTATCATCAATACCCGCACCAAGCAGGCCAGCTTCAAGGATTCCAACGAGGTCTCTTTCCGGGTCGGCAGCTTTGGCAGCAATCGGGCAACCCTCGATGTCAACAAGGTCCTGATCAAGGATGAACTCGCCATCCGTTTGGATGCCGTTCGCGGCGACGAGGAGTACAAGCAGGATCCCGCCTATTCCGCGACTGATCGCGTTTACGGTGCACTTCGCTGGGAGCCCGGTTTCCTGAAGAAAGGGTCGGCTCGTACGATTGTTAAGGCCAACATCGAATTCGGCCGGACGCACAGCAATAATCCGCGCGATATTCCCCCGATCGACAAGATCACGCCCTGGTTTCTGACGGGCAACGCCACGGTGACGAGGTCGGATGGAACCAGCTATACCTACGCCAACCTGAACCACCTGACGGTCACTCCGCAGCAGAATGTGGACAACAATACGGGTCTGCCCAATCACGGCCAGGCTACGCCGAATGTCAGCGGCTCGCCCAATCCTTATTATAATCCCTGGGTCGGCAACTACGGCAATCAGTTCGGCAATCCTACCGCGGTATTCGAAGCCAACAATGCGACTCAGGTGGGTTCACTGACGGTTTGGGAGCCGCGGACCAACGGCGGTCTTAAGTCCGACGGCACGATCGACAACGGCGTCAACGGTATCAACTTCCAGCGTCCTGCTGGTATCGCCGGATACGCTTCCTATGCGCAGCACGCCAGGTTGCCCTTCTTTGATTTCGGCGTCTATAAGGACAAATCTCTCACCGATCCGTCCATTTTCGACTTCTACAACCTGCTTCTGGATGGTCCCACCAAGAAAGAATGGCAGAACTTCCGGACGTATAACATCAGCTTGGCGCAGACGTTCGCGCATGATCACTTGGGCTTTGATCTCACCTACAATCGCGAATGGTTCAAGAGCGGCCAGCTCGCGGTGTTGGACGGCAACGGTGTCCAAAGCATCAACGTGGACATGAACAGCGCCTATCCTGACGGGTTGCATAACGGCGACCCCTCGCTAGGGCTGAACGGCACGCCCAACCCGAACGCGGGTCGGCCTTATCTAACCTCGGCTTCCCAGTGGACCAATAATCAGTATGTCAGCAATCGCACCAGCCGGCGCCTGACGGTATTCGGTCGGTATAATTTCGACGAAGGCCAGCATCGGAATTGGCTCACCAAATTCCTCGGCGAGCACACCATTACCGGCTTGGCTAATGATGACATCCAGGAAACCGACCGACGCTCATGGAATCGTTGGGGTGCGGATCCGACGTATGGTCAGTTCATTCAGAACAAGGGTCCCGGAGCTCAAGTGTATGCTTTTAACGCCAATGAGATGACCCCGAATACCGTCATCTACATCGGGCCGTCGTTATTGACCACCGCAAGTCCTGTCGGACTTCACCTGACGAACCCAAAGGCTAACGTCAACATTACCAGTGGTACGGTTCGTACATTTGACGCCACGTGGAAACCCTCGACCAATCCGGCCGATCCGACCTATGTCAATCCAGCCGCGCCTTGGGCCAACGGTTACTATCCGGCGAGCGCAGCTGGCAATATCAGCACGCAGTCGGAGAATCCCGCGAACTACGTCGGCTTCCGCAATGTGCCGATCGGCATCATCGATTCCGAGTCTTCCCAAGCGAATCGCAACCTGCTCACGCACGATGCTTCGCTTTCCAAGGGAGAGGTCACCTCGACCGCCGCGACCTGGCAGGGTAATTTCTGGAACAACGCGATTGTGGCTACGTATGGTGTTCGCAAGGACATCTCTCGTGCTTGGAACTTCACGGAAAATGAAGGTAACCAGGTTAACGCCGCTACCAACCCGCTGGGCTACCTGAATTTTGACCCGAGTTACTACACCCTCTCCAAGAAAACGAAGGCAGACAACTCCCTGCAAATCACTTCGCATGCATGGACGGTAATGGCTCACCTCAACCAGCTGCCTGGTTTGGACAAGATTAAGCTGCCATTGCAGGTGAGCTTGTACTACAATCACTCGACTGACTTTCAGCCGCGTGCATCAGCGGTCGACGTTTATGGTGAGTCGCTTGCTCCGCCCAGCGGTGTAACGAAGGACGTGGGCATCCTGCTGGAAACGCATGACGGGAAATATTCCCTTAAGATCAACAAGTATGAGAATTCCTCGGTCAATGCCAACAGTTCGGCGTTGGATGGTACTTGGTTTATCGGCGCCAGCCAGGCTTGGTTCGGTAATTGGGCGAATCATTTCGAATTCGGTTGGGATCAGGACACTGCGGCCGGTTTGGGTGGCAACGGCGGCGACGCCGGCGCCTACACTTATAGCCCGGTAGCTGGTGAAACCCAAGCTCAGGCAACGGCACGTCAAAACGCCGCCGTGGCCGCTTGGCGGACTTGGCAGAAGAGTGTCGATCCTCGCTTTTACAAGGCTTGGGCGGTCGATCTTAATGCTCCTTTTGGAACGTCTCCGAAGGGCATTACGTCGTCTAATCCCAATGGTTTCACGGTAACAGAAGACAGCGTTTCCAAGGGCTATGAGATCGAGTTGTCTGCTGCGCCAACCAAGAACTGGCGCTTGACGGCCAACGCGAGCAAAACGACCGCCGTTCGCAACAACATCGGCGGCGCTGCGCTCGTGGATTTCATTAGCAAGTTCAACACGGCACTGAACACCACTGCGGCGGGCGATCTTCGCATCTGGTGGGGCGGATACGATGGTACCAATACTGCGCTGATCCAATGGAATTCCACCATCAACTCCAACTATGCCCTGAAACATCTTCAGGAAGGCACCAATGTGCCGGAATTGAGAGAATGGCGCTTTAACGGCATTTCCAATTACAGTTTCGATCATGGCTTCCTTAAAGGCGTGAACGTAGGTGGAGGTGTTCGTTACGAGTCGGACATCGTGATTGGATACAAACCGGTTAAAGGCGCTACGCCTACCTCGATCGGTTACGATCTGAGCAATCCCTATAAGGGTCCTGCCAATACCAACTTCGATGTGTGGGTTGGATACAGTAGACGAGTCTGGCGCAACATCGATTGGAGTATTCAGCTCAACGTACGCAATCTGTTTGTGGGCAATGAACTCATTCCGCTCACAGTTCAACCGGACGGGTCACCCGGAGCGTATCGCATAAGACCTCCGCAGACTTGGCAGCTGACCAACTCGTTCAAGTTCTAGCTCGATCAGGAATTTAAGTTTTCCGCGCCTCAGTTCACCACTGAGGCGCTGTTTTTTGTGAGGTTTCGATGCGATCAAAATATTCCGCACCAAACCTGAAGGGCAGTCGTGAAATCATGCGGGCAATTATGGAAGGGTAATACCCACGAAGCTTGTCGCAGCCCATAATTTGTTCCAACAGCTTTGTCTGGTTGATGTGTGCGGGCTGCGCTCACTCGGAGCGGCACACGTTGCGAAAACTTAAATCAACCTTGATTCCGTTGCATGCCCGTTGCTCAACCGCCTATTGCTCACCCAGAGGTGCAGTTTCTTGCTTTACCTGTCGTCGTTTATCTAATGCAATGTTCTGTCTAGTTTACCGCAATTGTCATTGAAAAACCTCAAAAAAGTATATCCCAATGAAGGCATTTGTTAAGAAGATAGTCTTGGCTGTTCTCGTTTCGCTCGGTGCGACACACATGGCGCCCGCCGGTGAAGCTCATTTCCTTTCCGCCGGCACTTACGGCGTCGGAGACAGTTGGATCCTGACAGTTCCGGCGGGCACCTTTGCCCATGCCTACGTGGTCGCACAGGTCGGTGGAATTTATTATTCCTCCTACGCCTTTTATCAAGCCGAGTTGAACGTAACGAATTTAGATCCCTATGAACGAATTGTCTCCAGCGGGTATACCTACAAGGAGACCGGTGGCTGGCCCGGAGACTACGCTTCAGGTTCCGCTAGCATTCAGGCAGGCATTGCCGGTCCACCCTCCGGCCAGGTTTATCTCGCCCTAGCCACTACGAGCGGCGCTGGCAGTATCCACGCCACCGACGAAAAGTGGGCTACCCTGGTGGGTGGCACCTATCAAATTTGGCATGGTGGCGGCACTTCCGGAGGTGGCTTAGTTACGGCTGAAACCGACCTGACTTGGTAAGTTTGAGTCGCATTTTTTCGTTGAGCTTAAGGCGTATTGTGTGCCTCTCATCCCGTGGACGATGGGAGGCTCTTTTCTCACCTCTTCGACGGATTGCCGCGGTGCTAGCGAGTCTTGGCCTATGAAACCGTGCCGTGCTCTGTTTCACCTCGTGACATGGGTTTCAAACAGTCGACGGCCCCTCGGCAAGTTGACGTTGATCACGATGGGGTTGCTTGCACCTTGTAGTAGGGCCGCAGCTATCGACCTTAATCCGGTGCTCGTGATCGGCACACGTCCGATATCGCGCTATTTACTCGAAAAATATTATCTCCGCCACGTCGAGGTTTTCACCTCGGAACATGGCCGGCCTCCGGCGCAAGGAGAAACCAAGGCTTGGCTACAACACTTCATCGAGCAGCAGTTTGTTATAACCGAAGCCGCTTCGCGAGGATATTTGGATCGCCCGGAAGTCAAAGACACCGTCCTGCGTATGGAGCGGCATATGCTGATGGAACCCGGCAGTCCTCTATTTCAAACTAGTTCCACGCCGTCTCTCACGGATTACGAGCTTAAGGAGCTTTATTCAAAATCTGCGCGCGTGCTCGATGGCATGTTTGCTCATTTCACTGACGAAGCATCGTTGCATGATGCGTTGGGCGAAGACTTCCTCGCGCAGTCATCAGCCGAACAAACCCGTCGGATTCGCGAGGCTCGCCATCGTCTCGGTGCCTTGATCGTTGACGGGCGCCTGGGTTGGCCCTACGAACCGCTTGGCGAAATCGCACAAGTACTAGACACTTCTGCTACGGGTCGCTGGATACGCCGGGACGATCCTTCCTCCGGCATTTATCTTTTTTATATTCGAGCCGTATCGTTACGAACGCTGGAAGATTTCGCACGTTCACGCTCCGCATTCGCGCAGCGGTTAAGCTTAATTCAACGGCGAAACGCGCAGAAACGATTCCAGCTTGCCCAACTGACGCGATCGAGATTAGTGATCAATGTCGACACGATCTCATCCGTTCTTCAATTGTGTCTAGCGCTTCCTTCTGGCGCATCGACGATGCCCGATGTAGCAGACGAATCCCTCGCCCATGCGCTGTTCTTCAGCTATTCGGACGGCTCAAAGCGGGTCTCCGTGTCCATCGAGGCATATCGTCGCTGGTTTAACGACAGAATGGTGCGACGTATTCCGAATTCCAAAGCGGATCTCTATGCATCGATCGAAGACTACGTTGTCGAGGAACTTTCCTTGGAGGTGGCGCGCGCTTCTGGCGCCGATGCCGATCGGCAGTTTGCCGAGGACCGGAAGGGCTTTGCGGCGATTCAGGCGTTGGACCTCTTCGAGCGCGAAGTGCTGGCTCCTGCGATTTCAATAGGAGACGCCGATATCGAGCAATATTACTCGACCCATGGGAGTGAATTTCAGCGAACGACGGGGGTTGGCGGCCGCAAGCTCACTTTCGGTAATGTCAAGGATGCTGGCGACTGGATATACAAGCACCAACGGCCCGGCACGTATGACGAAATGCAGAACGTGCGCGCAATTTCCAACGAGGAGGTTGAAATCTCGCAAGATCATCCCATCGCGGATTTGGCTTCATCTCAGCAAGGCATAATGATGAGTCCTCCCGGCACGGTTTTTGGACCGTTTCGAACCGGGGAAACTTGGCTCGTCTTTGTGAAGGAGAAAAACATTGCGCTGGATATGGTCGCACTCCCGGCGGTTAAGGAAGTCATTCGCAGCAAGCTTTTGCGGCCGCTCTTGGATCGTCGTGAAGGCGCGCTCGCTGTCGAGCTCGCGTCGCACTATAGTGTCGAGGACCACATCGACTATGCTTTTTTTGGCCTCACATTCGACCAGTTAAAATTGCCTTGGGCGCGTGAAAGGGCTGAATGAAGGAATCCAGGCTGAGCTTTCCATAGTGTCCAGTCAGTGTTCAGGGATAATCTTTTTTTAAAACTACGCGAAACACGGCAGAAAACCACTACGCATTCAGATAACGCGAGATCGGCTGGTTTGGAGGAGGATAAGGGAAACACGAAGCACGCGCAGCCCGAGCCTTCCGGCAGGCATTCTGGTTTGAATAGGGACGCCATCACGGCCGTGCTTGTATGGCTAGGATTTTCCGGCCCTTAGATTTCACACCGGGCAGAGCCGACATCATTGCTGCTGTCTGAAGCGATAGTGGTGGGCGGAGTGAATCTGCGCATTCCGGTTGCTCTAGTTCGGTTGACTCGGAGAATTCCGTATTTCCTGCAACCCTTGCAGCATCTCGCGGCAGTTGTTTGTTGTTTCGGAGTTGCCTGCCTTTTCCGCCAGGGCGACTCCTTCAGTCAGAAGCAGACGGGCCTCTTTGATCTTCCCGGTGGCGGCGTAAATCTGCGCCAGAAACATGCAGCTTTGCGGGTTTTGCGGCTCCAGCCGGTGATAGGTTTCAAGCGGTTCCAATGCGTCATTGAAGCGGCCTTGTACCAGGTAGAGCACTCCCAAGCTGGCTTGAAGTTCCGCGTGATTCGGATCAAGCGACACGCCTTCGCGGTAGTGGCGCTCCGCCGTGGCGAAATCTTTTTTCGCCTCGGCCGCCTGGCCCGCCCGCCAGTGTGAATTGGACAGGATGTTCGGATGGAATTCCATCAACAGCTGCAGATAACCGGAAGCCGATTCAGCGTGCCCGGCTTCCATTTCCATACGCCCCAGTTGGGCGAGAGCATCAGGAAAAGTGGGCTGCTGGATCAGCGATTTTTTGAAGGCGGCGAGCGCGTCATCTTTTCGCTCCAGCTTCAGCAGAACGAGGCCCAGATTATAATTGGGATTGGTGGCATTGGGGTTTAGCGCCAGCGCCTGATGAAACGCCTCCACGGCCTCATTGGTCTGCCCGAGATCGCTCAGAGCGGTGCCAAGGAACGAGTACAATTCGACATTTTGGCCGATTTCCCGAAGTCCCTCCCGGGCCACTCGCGCCATTTCGGCTGGCTGCTTGAGATCCTGGTAGGCTTGGCAAAGATTGATGTAGTAGGCGAGGGAGCGCGTGGAATCCTTCAAGCGGGGCAGGCTTTGTTCCAGCGTGTCCCGGGCCTTGGCCGGCTCCTTGAGCTTGCGGTAAATTCCGCTCAGCAGGGCATACCCCGTGATCACGTCGGGCCTCAACTGAATGACGCGTTCATAGTAGGATTTCGCGCGATCGGTGTATCCGGTTTGCAACTTCACGGTGCCCAGGACGCAGAGTTGTTCAAAATCATAACACCAGTCATGCAGTTCGTCCAACCACGGGTCCTCGGCCTCGCGAAATCGACCGCTTTCCTGGCCCAGCCAGCGTTGTTGCCTGGCGCCGTTGGCATCTCCGGCCACCGCCAGAATTTCCGCATAAAGATTGTGCCCCGAGGAAAATCGCGGGGCATCTTTGACCAGCTGTTCAATCATCGTCCGTGCCTCACTTTGATGTCCCTTTTGCAGGGCAGTTCGCACGAGCCCGAGCCGGGCGTAGGGATCGCCGGGCAGAAGTTGCAGTCGCTTCTGGTAGTTGCGCTCCGCCTCTTCCAGTTGTCCGGTTTTGAACTGCAACCCCGCCAGCAAAAGCCACGCGGGCGCATAATCGGGGGCCAGGTCAGTGGTACGGATCAGATCTGCGGACATCGCGGGGTAGTTGCTGTTTGTCCGCTCGAGATCCGCGAGGTAGTAATCCCACCGGGCCACTCCGGGCTGTTCGGTCTGTAACAGGCGCCAGCACGCTGCCGCCTCCGGGTAGAAGCCGTTGGCGTGATAGAGCCTGCCCAGTTCGCCCACTTTGGTCAGCGCGTCTTCAAGAGAGTTTGTGTGAGCTTGAGCGTGGGCGAACCGCTCAATCATGACCGCGGGTTTGCCGGTCAAGTCCGGTGGAGTCGGAAGCCGGGAATAAATCCGCTTCTCGAGGCCGTGGTGCTGCAACTGCCACCAGGCAGCGATTCCCGCCACGGCGATCAAGGATAAGAGCGCGAGCGCCCATCCTTTTCGCGATCGGGAAGGCCCGGTTCGTGGGCTGACGCCCGACTCTTTCTGCGTCTGCGTGGCGACTTTTACTTTTTTCGCCACAGGGTAATGCTGCTTAATTGTTCAAACGGAGGCAGGGCGTGAAAGCCACCGGTCACGATGACGGGCACGCCATTGCCATCGAGATCACCGACGGCCGCGGTCACGAACTGGTACGGCCGCCGGGCCAAAGTCACGGGGGTGAAATTTTCATGACCGTCGTTGATCCACGCCATCATGGCCGCGGCCTGCGGATTCGATTCATCGGCGAAACAGCTGACTGCGAGCAGATCCATGAATCCGTCGCCGTTCAAATCGGCCGCGCAGGGACTGTAGGCTCCCGGGAGATTTCCCACCCGATGAAAGGCGAAATTTCCGCCGCCACGGTTTTCGAGCCATTGCATGCCATGCCAGGGGTGTGGGCCGCGCACGGCGTAGTCGAACCCGTCGCCATTCGTATAAATCAGGTCGGGCTTCCCGTCGCGGTTCACGTCCGCCACATCCAGCCCGCTGCTGCCGTAATCTTCGTTGGTTGATCCCCAGATCAGCGAATCGCGAAACTGTCCGTCGGCGAGATTGCGGAACCAATGAACCTCCTCCCACTCCTGCGAAATCAACGCGGCAAAGTCGACGCGACCATCGCCATCAAAATCCGCCACCGGGGTGTGGATGCAACCGGACTGGGAGTTCACGATGCGGCTCTCGAATTGCCAGTCACCCTTGTTTTCCATCCAGCGGGTTTCGCCCTGCGCGTAGCCGAATTGTCCGACCACGAGATCGAGTTTCCCGTCCTTGTGTCCCACCAGGTTGACTCCGCGGACATCGGTCACCCGCGGAACGTGGTCGATCAACACGCGTTTCTGGAAATGCCGGTTCCCGAGGTTTTCCAATACCACCACGGCTCCGATGCGGTCGTTGTTGGGTGTGATCTGCCCCATGCTGGCGACGAGTACATCCAACCGCCCGCGGCCATAAACATCCGCCGTCGAGACGTGGGCGGGCGCCGGAATATCTTCGCCGATGATCTGCTCGGTAAACACGCCCCGCGGAAACTGCCGGATCCACCGAACCGTGTTTTTCTGGGCCTCACCGTACACAATGTCGGCCAGACCATCGCCATCGAGATCGACGATCTGCAGATGCGTGACGAGCGGCCGCCCAAATTCAGTCACCGGTGCGCCGATCGGCATCGGAATATAATCGAGACGTGGGGCCGCGATCGCGGACGATTTGGTCCGGCTCGCTGGCGGAGTGGAGGATTCGCGCGAACATCCGGAAAGGATCATTCCGGTCATGCCCGCCCAGGCCAGCCCGCGAAGCAGGGCGGTAAAGAAAACGATCCTTGGCTTCTTCTCCATGATTACAATTTTTCGCTCAATTCCGTGGGCAATAGTTCGCGGGCCAGAACCCTTAGTCGGGCGTCGGCAATTTCCAGTCCAAAGGATTTGGTCAGGACTTGCAGCCGGTAAAGCGAAACCGGGGTCAGCAAGCGGATATTGGCTTCGTCCAACTCAGCCAGGCAGCGCTTGGTTTCCTCCTTCGCCGCTTCAAAGCGTTTTCCCTCGGTCAGCGCGATGGCCAGGCTGACGCGGCGGTCCCAAGGGAGGGAGCTGTCGTCGCCCCTCGTCACATAGGCGGGGAGTTCATTCATGATTTTCGTCGCCGCGGAGGTATTGCCCGCTGCCTGTTCCACCAGACTTCGCGAGACCAACGCTCCCAGTTCGTCGGGAAATAAACGCTCCAGCGCCTGGCTGACCGATACGGCCTGGTCGATCTGGTCCATCTCGATGAAGTATTCGGCCAGCCGGCCCAGAGCGGTGGGATTGTCCTGTACATCGGTAACTTGAAAGACTGCCACCGACAGTCCTTCGAAACCCGAAATCTTTGGGACGTGATAAGGCACCGGACGAAGCCAGCGGGGCGGCAGCCATTGGTGCAGAAGAGCGACTACCGAATGGTCCGGCTGGCGGGAACCGAGGCGGGCATATTCGTCCAGGAACCCATCCCAGGAAGGAACGACGATATAACTAAGATTGCGGTTTTGCGCCAGGGTTTGTGCCTCTTCCGGCGAAGTGGAGCCGGCAATGCGGATGGCTGCCGCAAAACCGTCCTTGTTTTCCCGATACGGCGTGCCCAAGCCGGACAACCCCCCGTGAAAATAAAACGAGGTGGTCGTGTTGGGCGGAGCCAGTACGACGGATCCACCGGAGCCCGCCTGCTTCGTCAGCCAGTATGCCAGGTCGCGTTCAATCAATGCGACCACGTCACTCTCGGCCACGGTTTCCTGGGTTTCTGCGCGCGTCTGATTCAGCACGAGCACGGCTCCCGGAATCAGGATTACGGCAAGCCCTACCATCCACGACCAACGGGATGATTTCGCCGCCGAGCCGATCACGGGAACAGTCACGACCAGTAATGCGAGGAGCATGCCGTCGGCTACGCTCCAGCCTCCGATTTGAAAACAGGCCAATCCCAACGCCAGCAATGCCGGCCCGAGCGCGAGGGCGATCTTTTCGCGCTGGCCGGCAGCCGTCGCTTTGCGCGAGAGCAACCAGATCGCCGGACCGAGAACGAGGACGGGCAGAAAAGTGGCGACTGCGGTAGCGGTGATTCCATCGCGTACAAGCCAGGTCCAAAGATTCGGTGCGACGGCGCTGTTGGGCAGGTTGCTCAGGCGCGAAGCGAAGGCATCAGCGGTCGCGAACCCGACGCTGCCGTCAAACCTCAGGGCCACCGGCACGCTTGCCACCGCCAGAATCGCAAGCCCGATGCTGATTATTCGCCACAAACGAGAAGAGGATGGTTTCCCTTGCCGCCAAGCCGAAGCTTGCTCCAAAAGTTCGCCTACTCCGAGCCACGCCACTCCAAAAAGAGGATGAATCGTATCGAGCCGCAGCGCTTCCATATGCGCCGGAAAATACTCGATGAGGTACGCGGCGAGAATGGCCGTGGCGCCACCCAGTGCCCAAACGCGCCAGGGGGCAACCTGTGCTGCGGGATCCTGTCGCCGGACCCAACCCACAAAAAATCCACCGATGGAGATTCCGGCAAGAATGAGAAGTTCGCGCGGCACGCTGACCCAGAGTCCCATGGCCCCGACGATTCCGGCGATAAAGAACCATTGTCGCGTCCGTTTGGCAGGAAGCTGTCCGTTCTGCTCCTCTCCCGGGCGACGGATCGGACTGATGCCGGCCAGTAAAAGCAGCACGCTCCAAAAACCACAAACCAGCACCAGCCCGCTGTCCCCAGGTTGGCCGGGCAGAAAAGCGCCGATGAACGGGAAGGCGATGGCCAATCCGAAAGCCAGCAGGGTCGCAGGCAAATTCCCGCATTGGCGCGCGGTGAAAATCACTGCGCCGATCACCAACAGAAGGTGCAGGATTGGATCCGCCCAGATCGCCGCACGTTCCACAGCCTGCCCCGTCGGTTGTCCTGCCACGACTTGATGAGCCCAGGCGACCAGTCCCAGCCACCACCGGTAAGGGGAAGGAGTGCGCACCTCGCGCCCGAACGGAGCATTGTCATAACCGACATGACGTACCCGCCAGTCGTGGCCAGCCAGCATTTGCTGCGTCTGGGCGATCCACTGGTAACTTTCGTTGTTATGCTCCGGTACGATCAATCGCCGTAACCCGGCTTTGTAACCGGTGGGTGAAGCCGCTTCGCTGGTTACCGGCGGTTCGCCGAGTCCGGAAACATAGTCCACGCGCCGCACCCGGGCGGTGTCCATCCACAGCAAAAATCCGCTCACGCAAATCAGGGCGATGATCCAGGTTTGGGAAGAAAGCCGGTGCAGGAAATTCATTCAAAGACTCGCAAAATGGGTGGAGGGAACTGAACCGCCGGCAACGATTCATGGCAAGCGCCGACGGGACTTTTTCCATCGCCGGCGCCTTGACTCGTCGCTCTCAAAAGGGTCATTTTCCTTCTTCCAGAATGCCTTTGGCTGTGTCCTTCATGCAGTGCCCGGTGGGTGGGGCGCCGGCGCAAATCATGCGAACTGTTTTGCTGGGCGGAGCGTTGCTCGCCGCGGTGGTGGTCCAGGCAACCGACCCGGCGGGTGAAATCGCCGAATCGGCCCTTCAACCGTTGTCCGGTCCGCGCGGGGCCACGATGTTCGCGAATTTGCCGTCTGAACAGACGGGGATCGTCACGGAAAATAATTATTCCGATCCCGGAATGTGGGGTGAGCGGTT
>JBEHXD010000080.1:0-14085 GCA_048498875.1 Verrucomicrobiota bacterium | reverse complement strand
CAACAAATCTGGGGGGTGGACCTCGTCCCCCGGACTCGCTTTGCCCGGTGCTCGCGAAAGCAACCCGCCCGGAGGTCGGGTTCCACCTCAAGTTGATCATAGCCCAATCAGCCGATCACATCCGGCGGGCGTCGCGGCATCGTGGTGTTGGGATCCAGGGACGTGAAGTTTTCCGGAATGACTTCGTGAAAGCGGGTGAACTGCGCGAGTTGGTCCGCCACGAGACGATCGGAGCGGCAGGGCGGGATTTTGCTGATACTGGAAATCTTGACCTGACCCTGCACCCACTGCTCGAAAATGCCGGGCACCATCAGCCGAATTACGGGTAACTCCAGGGTGAGGTGCTTGCGTTTGAGGGCGTAGTCCACGTTTCGCCGCGAGAGTTCCGCGTCGAGCGCGGGAGCGATGACATTGGCGGTGGGCGTCTTGGCAGTGTGGGTTCGGAATTCCAGCCACCATTCGTGACTCGAAATGGTGCGTCCGGCCGCGGAGCGGTGATGGTACGGCGCCACATGGAAACACACGGTTTGCCAGCCGTATTGCCGGCAGACGGCCAGCAACGAATCGAGCAGTTCGCGTTCAGTGACCCGTTCGCCAAACGCATTTAAATGCAACTCGGTCCGGCCCACCACCTGAAGCCGGGGCGGGCTGATCGAGAAAAAGCGCACGATATCGCCCGGAACGTAGCGGCAGAGTCCCGCAGGAGTGGTGAGCACCAGCACGTAGTCGACGCCCGGCTCGACTCCCTCGAGCGGCAGGCAGCGCGCGCCGGCTTTTTCGAGGGTTTCCTCATGGTATTCGCGCAAGGGAATGAATTCGAAGAAAAGCCCGGCATCGACGAGCAGCCGCAGCGCGCTGGAATTTTTGTCGTCCTGCGCGGCGACGATGCCCTCGGCCGCGGAATAAATTTCGTGAAAATTGACGTTGGGTCCGAGGGCGTCCCTCAGGATGTCGGTGTAGAGTCCCAGCGGCGCACCCGTGAAACAGAAGCATTCCAGGTTTGGCCACATGGCTTGCAGGGTGGTCATGCGCCGTTTGCCGGAACTGGCGGCGTCGCGGGCCACGCGGGAAAGCGCGAATACGCCGGCGGGAGTGCCGCCGACGAGGGTCACGTCCTTGCGGAGCATGAACTGTGAGGTGATTTGTAATTTCTCCGGGCCCTCGGGCAGCGACGAAATGGAGCTGGGCGGGGAATGGAGATTGGCTTCGACCCAGGGGGAAAGGCAGAGGGTGAGGATGCCGTCGAGGCTGGTGCTGTAGGAGCCGTTTTCCTCGGCAAGAGCGGTGCTGGCTCCCGCGTGCAGATGGCGGCCGAGAAAAACCCCGTTGTGTCCGACCCGGGCGGCATAAAAGAAAAGCGCATCCCGCAACGCGCCGCGGTAGTGCTTCAACATCGCTTCCGGCACCGGCAGAAGTTTCGAGCGCTCGCCCGTGGTGTTCGCCGTCTCGACAAAAAAAGGGCAGCGGTCACGCAGCAACAAGCCGGATTCGCCGGCGAACATGCGGTAGATCAACGGCTCAAAATAAGCGTACGTGCGGGGCGGCACGCTTTCGCGAAACTGGGCGTAAGAGGTGTCGGCCGCGAGGCCGTGGGTGCGGCCGAATTCCGTCTGGGAAAACTGGCTCATCAAACCGGCGAAGATTTTTTCCTGGGCCGCGATGCCGCGGCCGGTGGCCTTCAACCGGCGGACAAACTTGGCGATCCGGTAACCAAACCAAAGGTTGACGAGAAAACGCGGGGCAAGCGTCATGCGGACTTATTAAGGGTTTACCGTGACGAACGCTACAGGGATTTTGGGAAAAGCGCTGAAAAATGAATTTTTGCGGACTTCTTACGGATTGATGAACCCACGCCTGTGCGCACAGTGAGGAGCCTCCTCATGCCTTTGCCGCCAGTCCTCTTTGAAGATGAAGTCCTGATCGCCTTCGATAAACCAGGCGGGCTGCCGGTGAGCCCGGATCGCCGGGATCACTCGCGGGAAAATCTGACGGCGCTGGTGCGCGAAAAATTTGGCGAGGGAGTGGCGAACGTCCACCGGATCGATGAGGAGGTGAGTGGACTGGTGCTTTATACCAAAACCAAGCCGGCCCTGGATTTTGTAAGCGGGCAGTTTCAGTCGAAAACAGTGATCAAGCGGCATCAGGCGCTGGTCGTCGGCATTCCCGCGGCGGACGAGTATACGGTGGATTTCGTGCTGAAGGAGGACGAGGCGAAGCCCGGGGTGATGTGTGTGGTGAAAAAACACGGCCTGCCGAGCGAAACCCGGTTTGCCGTGCGGCAGAAATATCCTCTTCCCGGCGACCGGCCAGGGTTCGCCCACGTGGAATGTCTGCCGCTGACCGGGCGCATGCATCAGGTTCGGATTCATCTGGCGGCGTCCGGCACCCCCGTGCTGAACGATGCGATCTACGGCGATGAAACCCGCCTGCTGCTTTCGGACTTGAAGCGCGGTTACAAGGGACGGGCGGACGAAAAGCCTTTGATCGGGCGCATTGCCTTGCATGCGGGCGAACTCACTTTCACCCATCCGCTCACTCGCGAAAAGGTCACGATCCTCTCGCCGTTGCCCAATGATTTTACGGTCGCGCTCAAATACCTGGAGAAATTCGTGGTGGCCAGACCCCGGCGTTAGTCCGTCCGCCACTGATGGCGGCAAATGCTTCCCGACCATCCCCGGTGGTTCGCATTTGATTTCTCCCGCCGATTTGCTGTTTTGTCTGCATCGACCACCACCCCATGAGCAATCCTCCACCGGTTACTCACTCGGTTGATTCCGAGGGGATTGCCTGGATCGTGTTTGACGATCCCTCCGCGCGGGCCAACACGTTCACGCCCGCCGTGTTCTCCGCTCTGCAAGCCGTTCTCGCGGCGATTGCGAAACCGGCTGACAGTGGATCGACGGCGGTGAAGGCCATCGTCATCACCAGTGCGAAGGAAAAAATCTTTCTGGCGGGTGCTGATCTGAAATGGCTGGGCGCCTTGCCGGATGCGACCGTCGCGGAGCAGGCCGCCCGCGAGGGGCAGGCGGCATTCGAGGAACTGGCGCGGTCCCGGGTGCCGGTCGTTTGTGCCATTCATGGCGCCTGCGCGGGCGGTGGATACGAGCTGGCGCTCGCCTGTGCCTGGCGCATCGCGTCCCGGGAACCTGAAACCAAAATCGGTTTGCCCGAAGTGCGGCTTGGATTGATTCCCGGTTGGGGCGGTTGCACGCGCCTGACCCGGCTGATTGGCGCCGGTCCGGCGACGGAATTTATCCTGAAAGCCTCACTCATTCCCGCCCCGGTGGCGTTGACGGCGGGTTTGGTGGACGAAGTCGTGCCGCAGGCCGACTTGAAAACCCGGGCGAAGGCAGTGGCGCTTCGCCTCGCGAGTGAAGGAGTGCCGGTCCGGCAATCTCCCCCGTCACCCGCGGAAGGATTTTTTGCGCAGCAACGGGAAACTGCGACGTTGCGCTGGCCGGGTCAACCGGCGGTGACGGCGGCGATCGCCGCGGTGGAAACGGGTGCTCCCTTGGCCCTGGCCGAGGCCTTGTCTGTCGAGGCGAAACTTTTCGGGAGCGTGGCTGCGGGCGCCGTGGCAAAAAACCTCATTCGGTTTTTCCAGTTGAAGGAGAAGGCGCGGAAGACATCGCCGAACGATTGGTTTTCCCCGAAACCGGCGGATACGGCACTGCCACCGTTTCGCACCATTGGCATTGTGGGCGCCGGCGTGATGGGATCGGGCATTGCGCACTGGTGTGCGGCCTACGGATTTGGCGTGATCATGTGCGATTCAAGCCGGCCGGCCATCGAGCGCGGCGTGGCGGTGATTCGCGAACTGTTTGCCGACGGCGTGAGGCGCGGAAAGGTGACGCACGAGGACGCGCACCGGATGACGGGTGGCATCGGTATCACCACGAGCCTGGAGGATTTTGAGTTTTGCGATTTGGTGATCGAAGCGGTCGTGGAGGACGCAAACATCAAACGCAAGGTGTTCGCGGAGTTGTCGGCGATCACCGATCCCACCTGCGCGCTCGCGTCGACCTCGGCGGTGACCCCGATCGAGGAACTCGCGGCCAGCGTTGCTCATCCCGAGCGGGTGATCGGACTTCATTTCTGCAATCTGGTCAGCCGCATGCCGCTGCTGGAAATTGCCCTGAGCCCCAATACCTCGCGAGCCACGGCGGAACGGGCGCTCGGGCTGGCGCGGGGTCTGGCCAAGATACCGGTTCTGGTCCGTTCGTCGCCGGGCGGCTTTCTGACCCGGATCGTCGCTTTTTATCTCAACGAGGCGTGCGCCTTGTGGGAACAGGGTTCGACCGTGGAGATGATCGACCAAGCCATGCGGCAGTGGGGCTGGCCCATGGGGCCGATGCGGCTCATCGACGAAATCGGGATCGATACCACTGACGCCATGTTTGCGGGAATGGAGCACTATTTCCCGGAACGTTTTACGCGGACAAAGCTCTGCGAACAAATGATGGCGGCCAGCCTGCTGGGACGGAAAAATGGCGTAAGCACCGGATTTTACGAATATACGCCCGAAGGAGAGAAACCGAACCCGGCGGTGGCCATTTTCCGGCCGCCCGTGGAGGAAAAAGCCCCCGGATTTGCCCGGATTATCCAGGATCGATTGAACACCGTGTTGGTGGACGAAGTAAAAAGAGCGCTGAAAGAAGGGGTGGTTAAAACTCCCGCGGACGCCGAGCTCGCGCTTTTACTGGGGGCGGGTTTTCCCGTCTTTCAGGCTGGCCTGCTTGACGCTTCCCTCGGGCCGGTCGCAAGTTAATTCCCGGTCACAAAAAGCCGTTGCCGATCCCGGCATTTTAAGAAAGCTCCAGCGACGCTTCCGAGCTGAACCATGGGCCATTCCTCCCTCTCTCCCCAACAAAAACGCCTTCTCCTGCTGACCATGCTGGAAAGCCGGCAAGGGGACCTGCGTGAAGAGAGCCTGAACCGGCAGGGAAAGGGACACTTTCACGTATCCGGCCGCGGCCACGAAGCATTGGCGGCGATCGGATCTCAATTGCGCGATGGCGACTTTATCGCGCCGTATTATCGCGATCGCGGTTTGTGTCTGGGACGCGGAATGACCACTGCCCAGCTTGCGCTCGAATATTTTTCGCGCCGGGAATCGACGTCACGGGGCCGCATGATGCCGTCGCACTACAGTTCGAAGGAACTGGGTATCGTGAGCGTTCCCACCCCGACCTCGGCGCAGTTGATGCCGGGATGCGGCATTGCCTGGGGCCTGAAGATGGATGGGAAAGACGGCGTGGTCGTCACCACCGTCGGCGACGCCGCGTCGCGCCAGGGCGATTTTTTTGAGGCGGTCAGTTTTGCGATCGAAAAGAAGCTGCCGGTGCTTCTCGTCGTCGAAGACAACGCCTATGGGATTTCCACGCCCACGCGGAAGATCAATCCGCTGGCGCTCGAGGTGTTGAATCGCGCGCAATGGCAGATGGTTGAAGGACGGGACCCGGAAGCGGTCCACGCGGCGGCGGCCCAAGCCATCGAAAAGATCCGCGGTGGCGGCGGCCCCGTGTTTTTCTGGGTGAAAATGGAGCGACTCTCCAGTCACACCAGCTCCGACGATCACGCCCTTTATCGCTCGAAGGAGGATATCGAGGCGCTGGTCCAGGCGGATCCGATCCTCGTGTTGAAAGACCGCATGATTGCCGCCGGGGAAATGACCGCGGCCGGGTTCGATGCGCTGGAATCGCGGGTGAAGGAGGAAGTCCGGCAGCACTACGCCGACGCCGAGAAAGCGGAAAATCCCACGCCGGCCGACCTGCTGGATGAGGTGACCGGACCCTCGCCCGAGCTGAATGAAGAACTCTTTCCGGCGGGAAACTATCGCATGGGCGACCTGGTCAACCGCACGCTGCGAGCCGGGCTTGATGCCGATCCGGCCCGGTTGATTTTCGGTCAGGACGTGGAGGATCCCAAGGGTGGGGTGTTCCGCCTTACCCAGCAGTTGTCCTCCGATTTTCCCGAGCAGGTGTTTAATTCACCGCTGGCGGAGTCCACTATCATCGGAATTGCCGGCGGCCTTGCGCTCTATGGGCGGCGGCCGGTTTTCGAAATCCAGTTCATCGATTTCATTTACCCTGGTTTCAACCAACTCGTGTCGAACCTCGCCAATCTCCGCTGGCGCAGCAATGGCGCATGGAAAGTGCCGGCGGTCATTTATGCACCCTATGGCGCGTACCTTCCGGGCGGAGGCCTGTGGCATTCCCAGGCGAACGAGGCGGTGTTCGCGCATTTTCCCGGGTTGAACGTGGTCGTTCCCAGCACACCGGAAGACGCCGCCGGTCTGTTGTGGACCGCCATGCACGCCGAGGACATTGTGCTCGTGCTGCTGCCAAAGCACATGCTGTGGGCGGAGCGTGCGGTCGCCGATCCGGTCTTTTCCATTCCCTTGGGGAAAGCGCGTCGTTGTCTGGAAGGCGAGGACGTCACGGTGGTCGCCTGGGGCAACACCGTGGAAAAATCCCACGAGGCGATCGCGGAATTGCACGGGGAAGTGGGCGTCGACCTGATCGATTTGCGATCCATTGTGCCGTGGGACCAGGCGCTCATCGAGGAATCGGTGCGCAAGACCGGCCGGCTGATCATCGTGCAGGAGGATTCGGAGAACTGCTCGGTCGGCCAGATGATCATCACGCACGTGCTGGGGAATCTGGACCTGTGGGCCGCGCTCAAGGCGCCGCCGGTGCTCATCAGCAAACCGAATGTGATGATCGGTTATAATCCGATCTACGAATATGCGGCTCTTCCCGACGTGGCCCGGATCGTCGATGCAATCTGGCGGACGGTGTCGATCGACCAGCTTCGAGGCGGTCCGATTCCGATGGTTGAACCGGTGATGAGTCATACACCCAGCCATTCTGAAATAAATACTTTCCCGACGGGTGCCGGTGCGAATGGCAGTGCCGCAACGGATGGCGGTTCGGCCGATTTCACGGTGACCGTTCCCATCATGGGCGAAGGCCTGCGCACCGCGCGTGTGGTGTCGATCAACAAGCAGCCCGGCGATCCGGTGAAACACGACGACGTGCTGTGCGAGGTGGAGACCGACAAGGCCGTTTACCCGATCGAAGCATCGATTGCCGGGCGTTTCAAGGAATGGAAAATCAAAATCGATGACATGGTCCTCATCGGCCAGGAGATCGCCCTGGTGAGCAGCGACTCCGCCTCTGCGACCGAAACAAAACCGGCGGCCAATCCCGCCAGCGCGGCAAAATCCGCGGCGCGGCCCCCGGCCGTTTCCCCGCATGCCCCAATCCCTCCCAGCTCCATGAAAGGCACTGTTCGTCCCCCGGCGTTGCATCCCGCCATCACCAAGCGCCTCGCCAATGTCGTTCCCGCCACGATGCTGCGGGATGTCCGATGGGACGCTTTGCGTGCCGCCCGTGAAGAGGCGAAGAAAAAACACGGCAAGGCCGCCGCTTCGCCCTCCGCGATGATGGCCTGGTGCGTGATTCGCGCGCAGGAAAAACACGCGGCGTTTCGCTGCCTGGTGCACAAGGACGGCACGATCCTGGAGCAGGCGGATTTTGATTTCGGCGTCGCCGTGGCGCTGGAAGGCGACCGCCTCGCGACCGCGCCCATCGCGGCGGCCAACACGCTTTCCTGGCCGGATTTTATTGCCGCCTACAATCGGGCGGTCGACGACACGCGTTCGGGCAAACTGATCGATGTCCAGGCGCCGGTGAATATCACCAGCCTCGGAGCCTTCGGTATCGAAAGTGCCACTCCGATCGTGGTGCCGCCTTCCATGGGTACGTTGTTCGTGGGATCGGCCCATGAACGGTTGTACAACGAAAACGGCATGATTCACCCGGTGGAAGTGATCACTCTTTCGCTGACCTTTGACCACAAGGTGGTAAACGGCGGTGGCGCCGCCGCGTTCCTCTACGAAATCAAAGACCAGATGGAAGGATTCAAACTGCCGGAATGACCGGGTGACGGACCGGAAGCAGGGTAAAATGGCGGGGTTTTCCCCACGAAAGGAATGCTTCCAAGTGGCTTCTTGCAGGCGCATTGCATCGCCTTCGGACGGAACGATGCGTTCCGACATTGCCAGCGACTGACGGACGCATTTTTCTTTCACGGCGTGATGCGTCGTTTTGGTTCACCCTGCTGGTTTGTTGTGCTCGCTCTGTTCTGGAGCGGGGGAGGCGCGTGGGCGCAGACCGCGGAGGAGCCGGCCTCAAGCGGAAGTTCGGAACGCGTGGTCCTCACTCCCGACGAGCAGGCGTGGATTGCGGCGCATCCCCTGATCCGGGCGGGCCACGACGCCACTTACTCGCCCTATGCCATGCAGGATGCGGCGGGCGTGATCGTGGGAATCGATCCGGATTATCTGGAGCTGATTGGCCGGCGCACCGGTTTGAAGTTTCAAAATGAGGTGCGGGGCGACTGGGGAAAAATCGTCCAGGACTTCAAGGCGGGAAACATCGACGTGTTGCTGAGTCTGGCGCGCACGGCGGACCGCGAAAGTTACCTCAACTACACACAGCCTTACGCGTCGGCGCCGAATGTGATCATCACGCGAAGCGATTCGCCGTATTTGTTTGCGCTGGCGGATTTGAAAGGCCGGACCATCGCGATTCCGCGCAATTCCCCGGGGCTTCGTCGCGACCTTGATGAAAACGTCCCGGGAAATATTCTGGTCGAATACGACACGCCACTCGAATGCTATCAAGCCGTGGCCCAGGGCACGGCCTACGCCGCGGTCGGTGAAGTGGCCAACGCCTCCTATCTGGTCAAAAGCCATGCCTGGACCAATCTCCGGCTGGGCAGCGTGATTTCCACGTCAACCGCGCTGTATGCGGGCGTGCGCAAGGATTGGCCGGTGCTGGTGCAGATCATCAACAAGGCGCTGGTAAGCATCACGCCGGAGGATCGCGAACGCATCAACAACCGCTGGATCGCGGTCGACACCAGCGCCTACCACCGCTGGGCCAAGGCGTTTAAGATCAGCGCCATTGTCGCGGGTGTGGCGATCGTCATTTTCCTGATGATTTTCTTTCACAACCGCCTGCTCGCGCGCGAACTCGCCGCCCGGCGGAAAATTCAGGCGGAACTCGAGAAAACGCGCGATCGTCTGGTGAGGACCAACCAGGAAAAGAGCGAGCTCATGCACATGGTCGCGCACGACCTGCGCGGTCCGCTGACGGCGATCCAACTCGGGGTGGAATTGCTGCAGATGAATCCGCCCTTGAATGCCGCCAGTCGCGCGACCACCACGGATCGGATCAACGAGTCGGCGGACCACATGGCGCGTTTGATCAGCGATCTGCTGTCCACGCAGAACGTCGATGAAGGCCGGTTTGCCATGAATTACGTGGCGGGAGATGCGATCCATCTGGCGCGCGCCGCCGTTTCGTCACTTTCCACGGTCGCCCAACACAAGCATATCGCCGTGGAGGCCCGTCTGCCCGAAAAGCCCGTGCCCCTGACGACGGATTTCGGGGCGTTGCAGCAGGTCGTCGACAATCTGTTGTCGAATGCGCTCAAGTATTCGCCCAGCGGCAGCCGCGTGGAAATCACGGTAATTGCCAGAAACAGCAACTGCCGCATCGAAGTGCGCGACCAGGGGCCGGGTGTGAAGCCCGAGGAGCGGGAAAAGATTTTCGAGAAATTCGGCCGCGGCAGTGCGAAGCCAACCCAGGGCGAGGAATCGATCGGCCTGGGCCTGTGGATCGTGCGACGGTTCGCCATGGCGTTGCATGGCCACGTCTGGTGCGAACCCGGACCGGGCGGCGTGGGCTCGGCGTTTATCGTCGAGATTCCCCTGATGCCGCCCGCCGCGCCGTCGGCGGCGTGAAACAATTTGCTGTCGTAGGTTGCGAGCTTGCTCGCAACTCGATGCGCTGAGCGTGCCGACTGTGAGGCTCGCGTCTCCCGCCAAGCGCGCCCGGAGGTCGGGCTCCACCTTAGGGCGGTAGACCCGCTTCCTTCGCCACCTGTTTCAGCGGGGCGTCGTCGGGAAAAATCTCCAGGAAGGCCTTCAGCAAAAGATCGGAATTGGGATTGAAGTTGGCGTGTCCCACCTCCGCGCCGTTGTGCGTGACGTTCAACACATGGCACAGGAAACAAAAATCGATCGCCACCGTTTCGTCGCCACGGTGAAACCGGAGGCGCAGATAAAATTGCGGGCGACGTCCGCCATTGCCGGCTTTCCAATCGTAGGTTTTCCCGGTCAGGAGCAGGTCGCGCAGATTCGCGCCGGTCGCGGGCGGGACGGCGACGAAGGTGGTTTCCTCGTATTTTTCGGTACTGCGGTCCACGCTGCCGTCGGGCTTGATCGTGGGATCGATATGGCGCAGCAAACAGGCGTCCACTTTCTCCGCGGAGCGCACTGCGCGCAGATTTTCCGGCGTGGCAAAAAGTTCGGCGACACTGGCCGGGGCATCGGCGGCGATGACGGTACCGGCCAGCGTTAGTCCCACGATAAGGGCCCAAGATGATTTCATGGGCTATTTCATCCCCGGAAATGTCGGTGAGGGCAAACGTCTTCCCATCGGTTGGCAATGATTGCTGATCACGGCTCCGTCGGGGAATTCCTGTTATTTAGTAAGAATGCGAGGTGGCTTGTGTCGGGGGAAACCGCGTCCTAGGTTTTGTCGTCGTCGTAGGTGCAGGTTGTTAACCCCTCATTTGCCATGAAAAATTCCCCGCTCTCCCGTCGTCGGTTCATCGGACAGGTTTCCTCGGCCGCCGCCGCTTTCGCGCTGGCTCCTAAAATCGGCCGGGCCGTCGACCGCCCCGCGGAGGGCCGCAAGCTGGGGGTCGCGCTGGTGGGATTGGGTTATTATTCGACCCGCGAACTCGCGCCCGCGTTGCGACTCACGGAGCACTGCAAGCTGACGGGAGTTGTTACGGGAGATCCGGCCAAGGGCGCCAGATGGGCGGCGGAATACGGGTTTCCGGAAACGAGCGTGTACGGTTACAACACGATGGCCCGGATGGCGGATAATCGCGACATCGACATCGTGTACGTCGTCACGCCGAATGGTCTTCACGCCGAGCACTGCATCGCGGCAGCCAAGGCGGGCAAGCATGTCATCTGCGAAAAACCCATGGCCAACACGGTGGCCGAGTGCGACGCCATCATCGCCGCGTGCAAGGCGGCCGGTGTACGATTGTCGGTGGGTTACCGGGTGCATTACGATCCCTTTCACGAGGAACTGCGACGACTGGCCCGCACGAAGGAATTCGGCCCGTTCATGAAGATGACAGGCAAATTCGCGTTTCGCATGGGCGGCCCGCAATGGCGCGCGACGAAGAAGCTCGCGGGCGGAGGTCCGACGATGGATCTCGGGGTCTATCTGATTCAGGAATCATGCATGGGCGCCAATGCCGCTCCCGTCGCGGTGACGGCGCGGGAACTGCCGAAAAAGCGGCCTGAGCTTTTTCAGGATGTCGAGGAATCGATTGAATGGACGCTTGAATTTCCGGGCGGTGAACACAGCGAGTGTTACACGAGCTACAACGACAATTACGATCGATTCCGGGCCGAGGCGGAGGGCGGCTGGTACGCGATCTCGCCGGCTTTTGGCTACCGTGGATTGAAGGCGAGCACGAGCAAGGGACCGGTTGACGCGGTGCCGCCCAACCAGCAGGCGTTGCAGATGGACGCTTTCGCCCGGTGCGTGAAAAGCGGCGAGCCTTCGATCGTTCCCGGTGAAATGGGCCGGCGCGACCTGGTGGTGATCGAGGCCATCTACGCGTCCGTGGCCAGCGGCAAACGCGTGGAAATTAAGACGTAGATGGTTTGATCCGGTCGGAGTTTGGGGGAAGGACGGAGAATGCGGCGTAATCGGCGTCGGCCGTAGGGTGAAATTGTAACCAACGACGCCCACGGTGAGCTTGCTACACAAGTGGTGGATACATAGCGTGCCTTAAACACCGAGTGAAAAGGGCGCTTCAACTCCGAGAAATAGTCCGCTGGTTTTTGCTTGGGTTGCTGATTCTTGGATTTGCCCGAAGACTCCCGGCAGCGGATACGACCGCCACGGTGGATCTGACCGCCGCGGAACGCGCCTGGATTGCCGCGCATCCGACGATTCGGGTGGGCTATGATGCCGACTGGCCTCCTTTCAGCTTTGAAAAATCGACGGGTGGGTTGTCCGGCATCGACGGCGATATTCTCCAGCTGCTCTCAGACCGGCTTGGCTTGAAATTTGAAACCGTGCATGGCGCGAATTGGACTGACACCTATGCGCTGGCGAAGCAGGGCGGGGTCGACATTCTCGCGGGCACGGCGCGCACGCCGGAACGCGAACAGAGTTTTCATTTCACCGTTCCCTATCAGTCGTTTCCCGCGGGCATCATCACCCGCGGAGACCAGCCCTTCCTGTGGTCCGTGTTTGATCTCGAGGGAAAAACGGTCGCCGGCCCGCGCGACTACGTGACGATGACCGAATTGGCGCGCGAGTATCCGGAGGTGAAATTGCGTTACACGGCCAGTGTGGCCGATGCCTTGGAGCTGGTGGCTGACGGAGAGGCCGATGCGACCATCACCAATCTCGCCAATGCCAGTTTCATCATCAAGACGCGCGGCCTGTCCTCCTTGAAAATTGCGGGCATCATGCCGCAGGTCTTCGAGCTTCGTTATGCGGTCCGACAGGACTGGCCCGAGCTGGTGGCGATCCTGGACAAGGGCATTGCGACCATCTCCAAGGCGGACTTGCAGTCGCTGAATCATCGCTGGATTCGCGTCGATTACGCCCGCGTGGTGCGATGGGATCTGGTGTGGAAAACCTCGGCCATCGTGCTGGCGATCCTTGTGACGGTCATTGGATTTTTCATGTGGCACAACCGCAGCCTGAAGCGCGAACTCGCCGAGCGCATCCGCTTGCAGAAGGCCGTTGAGAAGGCGCATTTCGAACTGACCCGGATCAACGACGATCGCAGCGCGCTGCTGCAAATGGCCGCCCACGATTTGCGCGGGCCGCTGGCCGGGATGCAGCTCGTCGTGGATACCAGCCTGCGCCTGCGGGCGATGCCCGGTGACGAGGCGCTGCGGCTGGTGGAAAGCAAGGTGAAGCAGATGGCGTTTCTCCTGAATGATATCCTGGACCTGGAGGCAATTGAGACCGGAAGGCGCGAGTTACGGATCACTTCGGTGGATGCGGGGCCACTGGTTTCCAGTATGCTGGATTTTGTCCGGACAGAAGCGGGCCGGAAGAAAATTGAGGTGGAATTCCTGACTCCCGATCAGCCAGTGACCATGCGTGCGGACGAGCTCGCGCTGCGTCAGATCATCGACAACCTGTTGTCCAATGCGGTCAAATTTACTCCGGCCAACGGGAAAATCCAGCTGATGCTCGATCGAAAAACTCCGACCGAAGCCCGGGTGCGGGTGTGTGACAGCGGACCGGGGGTGCCGGCGGCCGAACGCGAAAAGATTTTCACCAAATATGTGCGTGGCACTGCGAAACCGACTGGCGGAGAGAAATCGACCGGGTTGGGACTGTCGATCGTGCTGTCACTGGCGGAAGCGATGGGCGGCCGGGTTTGGTGCGAGGATTCACCGACCGGCACCGGGGCGATGTTCGTGCTGATCCTTCCCGTTGGTTGAGTTGGTACTCCTGGTGGAGCGAGACCTCCGGGCGCGCTTGCGGCGGTTACCGTGTGTCGAATCTCCCTACCACCCTCCCGAAGGTCGGGTTCCACCGGGATGCTCGCGATCAGAATTCCGCCGTGCCCGGCGTGCGGGCAAAGGGGATGACATCACGGATATTGGCGACGCCGGTGACGAACATCAGCATGCGCTCGAAACCCAGTCCGAAACCCGCGTGAGGCACGCTGCCATAGCGGCGGAGATCGAGGTACCACCAATAATCCTTTTCGGAAAGATGATGGAGCGCCATGCCTTCCTTGAGCACCTCCAGTCGCTCCTCGCGCTGGCTTCCGCCGATGATTTCGCCGATCCCGGGCACGAGCAAATCCATGGCCGCGACCGTTTGCCGGTCCGGAGCGTCGCCCTCGTTAACCCGCATATAGAATGCTTTGATCGCCCGGGGATAATTATAGACGGTCACCGGACACTTGAAGTGTTCCTCCGTGAGAAAGCGCTCGTGCTCCGAATGG
>JBEHXD010000079.1:0-14105 GCA_048498875.1 Verrucomicrobiota bacterium | reverse complement strand
TTCACAGGTGCTGGAGCATGTGTTCACTCCGGATGAATTCCTTGGTGAGATCCGGCGCGTACTGCGACCGGATGGGATACTGGTACTGGCGGTGCCTTTCATGTGGGACGAACACGAACAGCCTTGGGATTTCGCGCGTTATTCCTCGTTTGGATTGCGTGCGCTGCTTGAGCGGTCCGGTTTTGAAGTCATTCAGCAGCACAAAAGCACGGCGGACGCACGGGCCGTGGTGCAACTGGCCACCGCCTGGATTTACAAGGTCGTGGTGGTGCGCAATAAATGGGTGAATCTTTTCACTCAGCTTGGATTGATCGCTCCGGTGAACATTCTCGGTGCGCTGGCCGGGGCGATCCTGCCTGGAAACGGGGATTTCTACCTCGATAACCTGGTACTTGCACGGAAGGTGACAGCCAGGCACGGAAAAACGTGAGTCACTACTGCACCTACTTCGACGGTGGCTACCTGGCGCAAGGGCTTGCGCTGTGGCGCTCGCTTTCGCGGCATGATGTCGAGGCGGAATTGTGGGTGCTGGCCCTCGACCGGGAAACGGAGGAGGTGTTGTACGGGTTGAATGAGCGGAAGCTTCGTGTCCTCCCGCTGGCCGTGCTGCTGGAGGAGGATGTTGAGCTTTCCTCCGTCCAAGCCGGGCGACCGCGACGTGAGTTCATTTTCTCGCTCACTCCCTGCCTGGTGCGCTGGTTGCTACGAACGCATTCGGAAATCGCCGCACTTGCCTACCTTGACGCGGACCTTTTCTTTTTTGGCGGGACCGCGCCGATCTGGCGTGGTCTGGATGCAGGCTCTGTCCTTATTGTGGCGCACCGTTATCCGGTTTGGCACGACGATGCGGCCTGCTACGGCCAATTCAATGTGGGGGTGCTGGCGTTCCGGGCGGATGCGAATGGCCTGGCCTGCCTCGATTGGTGGCGTGACCAGTGTCTGAAATCCTGCGCATTGGCTGCGGATGGATCGGTTTATGGCGACCAGAAGTATTTGGACGAGTGGCCACACCGGTTTGCGGGAGTGGTGGTGCTGGCCCACGCGGGAGTCAATGTTGCGCCATGGAATTGGGCCGGCCACGATTTTTCTTTTGCCGCCGAAAGTATTCAGGTCGACGGAGTGCCCCTGGTTGTTTTCCATTTTGCCCAATTCAGGCGTATTAGTTCGCGGTGGTTTGATTCCGGACAGTTGGAGTATGGGATCATGCCCGTTCGTCTCCGATCCCGGCTATATGGGTCGTATTGGAACGCACTCCTTGCCGCGGAAAAAGAAATCCGCCGGACGAGGCCGGCGTTTGCACTTTCGTTTCGGGGCTGGCGGGCATCATTGGGCGCCTGGCATCTTGCCCTCCTGCGACTGACTTGGGGACAGTTTTGGTTTCGGGTTGGACCTTGGTGGCTGGCCGGGCGGTGCGGACTTGGCACGTTTTCCGGTCGCGTGATGGGATTCTACCGGCGATGGCAACGCCGGCAGGCATGAAGATTCGCGTTGTCACGCCCACGCTGGACGAATCGCCGTGGCTTGGCGCCACGATCGAAAGCGTGGCGCGGTATGCGCCGGTTTGCGAGCACGTGCTCGTGGCTCCATTGGCGAAGGTGACCGCTCTGTCGCTTCGTTATCCGGGTGTCACGGTGGTTCCCGAGTCCGGTGCCGGAATGTACGCGGCCATCAATACGGGTCTGGCGGCGCCGGGACTGTGGGATGCGTTCACGTACGTTAACGATGACGATATTTTGTTGCCGGGATTCAAGGCCGCGGTGAAAACCGCCGCTCTCGCGGGTCAAACCTGTTTTGTCTACGGTCGCGTCCGTCTGATCGACACCGGGGCGCGCCGGCTGGGTGCAATTCCAGTGTCGCCTTTTCCTGCCTGTAATCGCGCGCTCTACGCGCAGCGGCTCGAGCCGGTCTACCAGCATGGCAGCCTTGTGGGGCGGGGTGTGTGGGAAACGCACGGCGGGTTTGATTCTTCGTTTCGTTATTGCGGCGATTCGGAGTTCCTCGCGCGCTTGTGTGTGCGAGGTGTGCCCGCGACCTATGTCGGTGACGAGGTCGCGGCTTTCCGTTTGCGTCGGGGGCAGCTGACCAAAAACCGTCCGGTGATGAATGAGGAACGCATGCGGGTGGATCAACAGCTCGGGCTGCTGCGCCCAAGGCTCACCCCCGGGGACCGGTGGGCCCGGCTGGTTTTCCGCACGGCCAATCTGCCGGTCTATGCCGAGCGCATCGCGCGTCATGGATTCATTTCCTTCGACCAGCTGCTGGAACGGGTTGGCTGACAGCCTGCGCGCCGATTCAGTCGTAACGGTTCGAGGCAAACAGCGGGCTGGTGACGGGCGCAAAAGCGAGATCCATCTGCCAGAAGGCCCCATCGTTGGGCCGCCGCATCGGGTCGGCCAGGTCGCAGCACCGGAATCCCCGCGCTTCGAGCCAGGAGCACAACTCGGGAAAGCGGAGGCAGTCGGGTGTCAGCTGGAAATTGTACGCCTCGATGATCAGCAACTGTGATTGAGCGAGCACGGCGGTGGCGCCTTCAAGCACGGGAATCTCGTAGCCGTGGGTATCAAGCTTCAGGGCGTACGGAGCAGGGAGACGGAGTCGGGCGATTTCCCGGTCGATGGTGGCCACCGGCACGGTGCGCGTGGCGCTGGCTTGCGGCAGGGCAACTCCACTGCCGTCCAGTCCCGCGTCGATCGCGAAGCTGACTTCACCGGGCGTCCGTCCGGCAACCGAGGGCACAATATGGAATCCCTGCGACGTGGATAGTCGGGCGAGAGTTGCCTGGCGCTCGGCGAGAGGCTCAAAGAGCAGGAAATTTGCGGACGGAAAATAAGTTTTGGCCAGTTGAGACCACGAACCATCCGACGCACCAACGTCGATCCAAGTGCCGATGGCGGTGCCACGGCTGGCAGCCCGGGCGAGCATGCTTCTCATTTCGAAAGCCTGCTCCCGACGGGCCAGGTGCAATCCGAGGGGATGGAGCAGTCGGTTTGAAAAGTGGCGCAGGCGCGCTTTCAACGATTCAGCCATGAAATGGAAAGGCGAAGGATGGTCCGGGCGAAAGGTTTGATTGATCAGAGTGACCGGTGGCTTCCGCGTGGTGAAGAAAATTTACCCTGGCGAACTGCGTCCGTATTCATCATGGCGTGATTTCGGCGAGCCGGACGCGATAGATTCCCGGCTGGGTCAGTATAATCCGCAGATGGCGGACATGGGTGCTTAACGAAAAGGCGTAGGCCTGGCGTAGATCTAGATCGACACCGTATTGCCCCAGATCCTGCGAGCTGATCGTGCCCCGCCAGTCATCTTTCATCAGTTCGTTCCAAAAAGACACCGTGATGGAGAACTCCTTGGATGACTGGGGAGACAGGAGCTGGAGGTTCAGTCGCAGGTGAGGAGCGGTGTTTGGATTCCAGTCGGACTCTCTGATGACGATCCCGGTGTGGCCGTCACTTTCAATCTGAACACCGGTATCCGTTTCGGGTGTCGTCGGGTCCTTTGGAAAGCCTGGTCCTGGCATTTTTTCGGAGACGACCGGCCCGGGTAGCGACTGTCCCTCGAGCGGAACCTCCCCAAGATACAGCGCGCGCAGTTCCGGGTCGTTTGCAACGGCGGTGAGAAACAACGGCGAAATGGCCGGCCTTAATTCGGATACGGATTGCACACTGTCATTTGGCCAGGGTTGCATGCCGGGTCCCCGGACAAATCGGAGGTTAGTCGCCAAATCTTCATAAAACGGGCGGTAGCGTGAGAGGTTGTAATCAAAGAGACTGGGGAAAACCGCTTTGATGTAACGACCGTCCAGCGTGGGTACTACTACGACCCCGGTTGAAGCCGCGGCCATTTTGCCGACCAGATGGGTGCGGAGAAATTCCACCGCGTGCTTTCGCCGTCCGGCGTCGCGCAGCTCTGCCGGGTAGCCAAATGGGGGAAAGGCAACTGCCATCCCGAGGAGTCCGAAAGTGGTTTGTGCGGTCACGAAGCCGATCAACGAGATCAGGGTCAGTTCGGCAAAAAACAGCCGGCGCCGCACCCGCAGCCAGAGTGCATCCCAGCTCGTGGCGAAGAGCAGGCAGAGCCAGAGATATCCGGAGCAGATGTGCTTTGCCGCCCAGCGGACAACGACGGTGTCGGCCGAATGCCGGCCCAAGCCGACCATCAGACACGCTCCCATTATCACCAAAAAAATCGCCGCCATAATCCACCGTCGCGGAGGATCGGAGGCTCGCACGGCGGCAGCGGAGAACCCCAGCCAGAGCAGCGAGACCGTCGTGACCAAGCCCAGCAGCAAGGCAAGTGGCAGACGGGCGTACACGAAGGGTGTCACCATGGAGAGCACCATGCCCGCAAGGAATTGATAGCTCAGGTCGGCGGCCAGTTGGGCGAGGCTGCGCGTACCTTCTCCGGCCATGCCCAGAAAAATTCCGGGGTGCAGCACGCGATAATCGTAGAAAATACACGCGAGGGCGATGCCGGTTCCGGAGGCGGTCCACCCAAGAAAAGAGGCATGCCGGGTCAACCAGGAGCGGAATCCGATCCGGCGTCCGGAAGTCGCGAAATTGAGACCGAGAAATACGCCGCACGCTCCGATCGCATGGCAGCCGGAAATATCGACCAAAGCGGAAAGCAGCAGACAGACGCCGGCACCGGCCGCTTCCCGGTGCCGCCTCGTTTCGAGCCACCGCAGATAAAACCGGATGGCGGCGAGGCCCAGTGTTGCGATCAGCAGATACGTGCTCAGGATATAATAGCCGGACATGATTTCCGCCCACGGACTCCAGAAGATGACCAGCGCGGCAAACACGAGCTGGGCCGGTCGCGATATTTTCAGGTCATGGAGCAATCCGGTGCCTGTGACCAATACGCCGCTCAGACAGAGGAGAATCCAGAAATTGTAGAGCCACGTTCCGGTGCCGGAAAGGCTGAGTCCCAGCCACGCCAGCAACCGGGTGAGGGGAAGGAAGTGATCGCCATTCGGCTGCCAGAGCGTTGCCCAAAACGGGCGGTCATTGGCGGATGCCAGCAAATCGAAATCGTCGTAGCGAAAATAGCCGGATCCCAGGGTGGGAAAATAATAGACGAACACGGCGAGACAGACCACCGCCCAAATGCCCCAGGGAGCCTTCAACGTGGCGCCCGGTGGTTGGTTTGTTTCACTTTGCGTCAGATATTGCCACAGTCGCGATCGGAATCGAAGCGTTGTCACACCGAGAATGATGAGGCCGCCGGCGATGCCGAACGATGCCCGCGCCAGGATTCCGCTGCGCAACCAGGCGGATGTTTCAGGGGAAATCGCTCCCCGGGCGGAAGTGATGTGTGATTCGACAATCACGGCAAGGTCGACCGACCCGATCCAGCAGGCCAATGCACCGACGATCAGACCCGCGAGGAGCAGAAAAATGGCGAGGACAGGCGGAGTATCCTTTGAGGGCGGGAGGGTCATGCCGGGGCAGTTTTTCCGCGGCGCAGAAGGACGATTTGTTTGCGCAAGAAACGCACGCAACTCAGGGCGTCCCAGCTCCAGCATTGCCAGCCAGGAAAAAAGCGGTGGCGAATGCGGATCTCTTCGGCGTAGACCTGCCACCGTCCGGAATCGCTCAGGCCGCCGGGACTGCAGCGGGCAATCAGGCGGGGCAGGGATTCAAACGCCACCTTGCGGTTCCAAAGCCGCAGGTTGAATTCATAGTCCGCGGCGATAATCAACCGGCCGTCAAAGTTCCCATGGTCACGGAAGAGACTCCGCCGGTAAAATGCCCCCTGGTGGTGCAAGAAATTCCGCGGCAATGGACGCACGGGAATTTTCATCCGGTAACATCGCCCGTCGGTGTAGACGATTTCACCCGCCACCACACTGGAGTTGGTCGTCTGCAATTTTGCGACGAGGTCCCCGTCCACACAATGGCTGGCCAGCCGGTCGTCCGCTCCGAGAAACAACACCCACTGTCCCCGCGCGGCGGCTACACCCTTGTTCATGGCGTCGTAGATGCCTCGGTCCGGCTCGGAAATAAGCGTGGCCAGGCGGGCGCGATGCATTTCCAGCCACTCGCGGGTGCCGTCGGTGGACGCACCATCCACCACCAGGCATTCGACATCTTCAGCGGGTTGTTCCCATACGCTGGCGAGGGCCAGCGGCAATTGCGGACCGGGATTCCGGCAGACAATGATGACGCTGATAAGCGGGGCGGACATTGCGTTTTTTAAAGCATCACCCACTCTCCAACGGTGTCGATGTCGGACTTACCGGTGCTTTCCATCATCATTGTTGCCTATAAATCGCGCGACGAACTTCCGGCCTGCCTTGGTTCATTGCCGCCGGAATTGTCCGGGCGTTCCGTCGAAGTTTGTATCGTTAACAATTCTCCGGGTGATGGCGTGGCAGAGTGGATGCAACGCCATCATCCCGCGATGCGATGCATCGAACCGGCGGCGAACCTTGGTTTTGGCCGGGCGAACAACCTCGGTTATCGCTCCACGCGGGGTTCGGCCGTACTGTTTTTAAATCCGGATACGGTCTGTAACGTTGACGCGTTAACGCACTGTTTAAGCCGTCTTTTTAATGAACCGGAAATCGGCCTGATTTCGCCCCGCCTTCAGCTGGCGAATGGGTCAATGGATCTTGCGTGTCGCCGCGGCATTCCCACCTTGTGGGATGGGTTTTGCCGGGCGGCTGGTCTGGCGGCGGCGTTTCCCCAGGCGGCTTTGTTTTCCGGCTATAATCTCACTTATTTGTCCGTGGAAGGCTCCTATCCGGTGGGCGCAATCAATGGCGCGTTCATGATGGCGCGGCGGGAGGTCCTCGAAAAAACCGGCTTATTTGATGAAAATTTCTTCATGTACGGTGACGATCTCGACCTTTGCATCCGGGTCGGCCGGGCGGGTTGGAAAGTCATGTACGATGGTCGTTTTAACGTTACCCACCTCAAAGGCGTGAGCGTGGCCAAGGATTTCGACCGGATGTCGCGGGCAATTTTTGATGCGAATCGCGATGTTTATTTGAAACATTTCAATCCGGCAAATTCGATTTGGGTGCGTTACAAGTATCGGATTGCCTTTGCCCTTTGGAAGTGGATTTCCCTCTTACGGGCGCGGCTGAGCGGACACCGTAAGGTCCGTCCCGTTTGAATCCGGCCGGAAAACGGGAAAGCGGCACGGATGAATGAGTGCACTCGAAGGTCAATACGCGCTCTGATTGCGCCAGCGCACCAGGGTGAGAAGCAGAATTTGGGCATCCAGCCATGGCGACCAGTTTTCGATGTAGTAAATGTCGTACTGGATGCGCTGCACCAGAGAGCTGTCGCCGCGAAGGCCATTGATTTGGGCCCATCCGGTCATGCCGGGTTTGACGATGTGGCGCGGAAGATAGTGCGGGATTTCACCGGTCAGGCGTTCGACATGGACCGGTCGCTCCGGTCGTGGACCGACCAGGCTCATTTCTCCTTTCAACACGTTCCAAAACTGCGGGAGTTCATCCAGATTCCATCGTCGCATAAACCGGCCGATGCCGAGCAGTCGGGGATCGTTTCGACGGGTGCTTTGCTGGAGGTGATCCGTGGCATCTGCATCCGGAGCCATGCTGCGAAGTTTATACAGGGTGAAAATCTTGTGATTGGCCCCGACCCGGTCCTGGGCAAAGAACACTGATCCGCCCGGTGATTCGCGTTTGATCAGGAGGGTAAGGATCGCGATGATGGGACCGGATAGGACCAGGCCGATGGACGCGCCTATGAGGTCGACGAGCCGCTTGCTTGCGCGATTCAACAGTTTTTCAACGGCAAGCTCCTCCACGCCGAGCACCGGGACGCGTCCGTAGGTTTGCAGGCGAAGTCCGGCGAAGAAAACCTGAAACATGGAGGGCACCACCTTGAGATCCACATAGTGACGTTCGCAAAGCTCCACGAGTCTGGCGATTTCCCGCGTGGGCAGATCGAGGCGGGCGGCAATCAGCACGTCGACGCGTTCCCGTTCGAACACGTCGGCGAGTTCGGAAAAACCGCCAAGCTCGGGGAGAATGCGCGCAAAGGGCGGCTGGCTTTGGGCTGAAGCAGGTAGTGACACGGTGCCGATGAGTTTCAGCGGATGCGCCTGCAGCGGCATGATTTCGTTGACCAGCGCCTGGACCTCGGCGTTCCACCCGAGCACCGCGGTGCGCTGCTGGATTTTTTCGCGCAGTGATGGGGAGGAAACGATCGAATAGAATAAATTCCTCCACAAATACAGCAGGGCAAACACACCGGCCCAGGCAAACACCACGAACAGGCGCGAAATCGGCGGCGAAAACTTCAGCACCAGCGAAACACCCAGGTAGGCCACGAACCAAAATGTCGTGCCCTTGAAGATGATGTTGAAGGCGAGGTACCGCCGGAGCAGCAGACGCTCATCGTAGAGATTGAGGTGCACAAACGCCGCGAGCAGGAAAACCGTACCGAGTGCCAGCAACGGAAGATAATCGACCAGGCTGGGATTCAGCACATCGATGAAGGTGGATCCGAAAGCCGTGTGATAACGCAGGCCGTAGCCGGTCAGCATTCCGCCCAACACGCACACCGTGTCGCCGGCCAGCAAAACCAACGGCAGCGTGCGGCGGCGCAGGGGATTGGCGAGACGACTGGGCATGGGTTAGTGCGCCGGAGCTTCGAGGGCCCGCAGCATTTCCGCAATAGCAGGTTGACTGGACCAGTGCGCCTTTGCGTGGGCGTGGCGGATTTCCTCAATGGCACCCGCGCGATCACCCCGGTCGATCAACAGGTGGGCGGCGTAAAGATGGAAGGCCGGGGCATTGGCCGAATGCGCCTGGGCCCACCGGCACCAGTCCAGCGCCGCGCCCGGTTCGGTGGTCTGCCAGGCGTCGAGCCAGCGCCAAAGTCCGAAAGTGGTCGAGGGAAACTGGCGTACGAGTCGCGCCTGCCAGCCGGCGGAAGTGGGCGGGGGAGGAGCGACGGCCAGGGAATAAAAAATTAAAGTATGGAGGGCCATTACCGCCACGGCCGCGCCGGTGACGGCATAAGCGAGGATTCGATTCCGGGCGGGCGCCGGGGATTCGGGATCCGTTTCCGGATAAAAGGCCATCATGGCATTCAGCGCGATCACGGCGGGGAGAAAGGCGACCAGGTGATAATAAACTCCGTCCAGCAAACCGGCTGTTGTGCTGGCCAGGGCCAGCGCGAACCACGGCATCAGGTCGGCCTGTCCGAAATCGTGGCGCAGCCGTTTTTGACTCACCCAAAAAGCCGCGGCCATGAACGTCACCGCCGTGAGGGCGCCGACTATTCCGACGTCCAGTAGAAGCTGGATGACAAAATTATGCGGCTGCTGACCATCCAGTTTGGGAGTCAGAAAGCGATAAGCATCCGGGCCATGGCCTGTCCATGACCTCTGTTGGACGCGCTGGAGGGATTCGCGCCAGAAGTCGCTGCGGGTGGCCGTGACCACACTGAGACTGAGGGTGGTGGGCCCATCATTGGTTTGCGTGCTGCGCCGGAGAAAATTCCACCAGCCCAATTCAGGACGTGGTGACCACAAGGCGAGGGAAAGGAGCAAACCTGCCGCCAGCAAACCCGTGCCGGCGCAAAGTAATCGCCTGCGCACCACACGATCGCCCGACAGCCACCAGGTGAAGAGTCCGGCAAGAAGCGCAAGGGCTGGTCCACGACCACCTGACCAGAGTAATCCCGCCCAATTGATGGCACCGACAATCAGCCAGATAGTTCGGCTGTTTTTTTGCATCCAGCAACGGACAACGAGTCCGGTTGCAGCAATGGCCCCGCTCAGGGTATGCAGCCCATAGATCCGGTGGTGCGCATAGAGTGGCACGGATCCACGTCCATTCTGCCACCAGAGCAGCCACACGGCAAGCGTTCCCAGCGTGACACTCAGCGCCACGGCACCGAGCAGGCGTCCGCCGGTGCCGGGCTCGCGCAGAATCGTTTCACTGGCGATCAGGCCGGCGGCGGCGAGCAACCACCATTCCGCCGCGGTGGTGAGCGCCGAGGCAAATTGCGGAGACATCATGACCGACACTCCAGTCGCGATGAAAAAAACCATCGCGCTTCCGGTGAGGACACGGGAATGCCGTCCCAGACGGCGGAGGCTGGGGGCAATCAAATCCCGGCCCGACCACAAAAAAGGCAGCAGCAGCAACAACGCCCCCGAACGGTCAAAGTCGACCGGCAGCAACTGCAGGGCTGGCATCACGATGAGCGCGTTCGCGAGCCAGAAGGAAGGCGAGGAGGAGCGGGGAAGGGCGCTCATGGCGATTTTTCCGAAACAAACAATTGGGCGGCCAATTTTTCCGGGTTGCGGAAATTTCCTGATGCCGCCTTCGCCCAGGGGCGATTTTCATGGATCGCCGCCAGCAACGCGAGGGGGGGAAGATGGGCGTTCGCGGAAAACGCATCGAGATCGGTGGAGTTCGCGGAATTATCCCGGGCCAGCAGGCGCGCGCCGAGGGCCGAGGGGCTTTCGGGCAAATGCCGCCACTCCGTGAAGGCCGCGTCGCGTTCTCCCGCCCGCCAGAGGGCCAGCGCGGCGACGGCCCTAAGTTCGGTCGGTGCGCCGGCTGGAGTCGGCCGGGCAAGGAATTCACGGCTTAATCGCAGCCATTCAGCTTCCCCGGCCCGGGTTTCAGTTTCATTTACCAGCTGGTTGAAATAGGCTGCGATCGCGATGCGCTGTGCATCGGGGTGTTGCGGTTGCAGCGCGAGTGCGGCGCGGGCTTCGTCCCAGGCGAGCACGTCGTCGCCGACGGTTTCCGCCGCCCGGGCCAGCAGTGCGTGATCCTGCACGAAGGTCGCCTGACTACGGACTTGATCGAAATTGGAAAAGGTCAGAACCGCCACTCCGACCATGCAGGAGCCGAGCGCCCATTTCTTTCGTGATGCCCAGGCTCGCCAGAACGACGGCGAGGCAAGGGCGCCCGCAGACAACGCGATCGCCAGGGGTGCGATTGGCAGCCGGAACCGGTCGCTGACGTAAAACAGAAGCACAGATCCCGCGTACACGCAGCCGGCCGCGAGGAGGATGCCTCCGTTGCGCCGATTTTCCCCGGCCAGACGGAAGGCGCCCGCGGTGCCGAGGATCAGGATAATTCCGAATGAAAGGGGATTCCAGCAGAGCCAGGGGGAACGTGCGCGGTGAAACGCGTAGGTCTTGTTGTTGTATTGTTCCCAGTCGTTGCAGAAAGCGTAGACCTTGCGGGCGAGCAATCCCGCCCATCTGGCCGGCTCTGATTTTATCTCCTCAAAAAACTGGCTGCGCCAATAGGCATTCATGGCCGGAATGGCGGTGTCCGTGTGATGGGTGGCCTGTTGATAAAAGAGAATCGATTCAATGCGGGCCGGATTCTGCCGCGCGAGGGCGGCGGGCAGGATGGTTTTTTGAACATAGTATCGACCGTGTCCCGACGGCTGATTGGCCGCCCAGAGATTGTAGGCTCCCTGCCACGGGAGAAATCCCGCGACCCCCGACACCGACCATTGCCACAGGCTCGCCGCGATAAAAAGGCCCGCGCCGGCTACTGCGGTGCAGGAATTTTTCCAGCGTGGAGTAGTCGCAGTCACCAGCGCGGCGATGACCGGAAGCAGCAGCCACACAGCAAAATAATTCGGGCGCATCAAGGTGGCAGCCGCCCAGCAAATGCTGCTGACCACCCAGTCGGAAGGGCGGATGGAGTCATCGGGAGGTTTGATCAGGCGATCCAGTCCCAGCAGGAAAAATGTCAGTGCGGGCACGGCATCCAGCGCCTGGGTGGAAAAATGGATCAGCACCGGGTAGCCGGCGGTCAGCAGGCCGCCCCACCAGGCAGCGCCCTGGCCAAACAGTTTTCCCGAAATGCGGGCGACGATCCCGGCATTGACCGCCTGAAAAAGCAGTCCCAAGACCAGTGCGGCTGGGAAAATAGCCGTGCTGGAAACGCCCAGCGATCGCACGCCCGCTAGAATCAACGCGTAGCCCGGCGCGCGGTAGAACGGTTCCGCGGGTAATCCGCCATGGGCAATCTGCTCCACCAGGACCAGGTTTTCCTGTTCGTCCAGCACCGGAACCTGCCCCAGCGGCGTGCTTAAATACCAGAGCAAATGGCCGCCAGCGTAGAGTAATGCGACCAGGGCGGAAATCAGGACCGGTGAAAATTGACCCCTCACGGTTTGACCCGACCAGGAGGTGGAGGGATTGGGAGGCATTGTCTGAACGCATGACATCACATAGGGCGGTGGGGGCGAGACGTTTCTGGCGTTGCAACACGGCTTTGGGCCCTCCGGCCTTGACGGGGATGAAGGGTACTCCGCATCTTGGCATCCATGCAGAAAACCTCGCCTCCGGGAAAAATTATCGCCATCGCCCTCGTCCTGGTTGCGATGGCCGCCGCGGGGTTCTGGTGGTTGAAGATCCACGATTTCAATGTGCGTTTGTCGATCGACGAAGGAATCAAGGTGCTCCAATCGGCGGGTCCGCTGGTTTTCTTCACCGCAATGGCCATTCTGCCGGCCGTGGGATTTCCCATCAGTATTTTCTATCTGGCGGCTGCCGCGGCTTTTTCCGCTCGGATGGGAACGGCCGGAGTGGTGGCGGCCTCGGGCGGGGCACTCGCGGTTGACCTCGCGCTGGCCTATTGGCTCGCGCGTTACGGGCTGAGGCCCTGGCTTGAACAAATGATCAGCCGCACGAAGTACAAAATCCCCGTGGTGGCGGACGCGGAACAGAATCAAATTATCCTGCTGGTGCGCATCACGCCTGGCCCCCCATTTTTCGTGCAGAACTTTCTTTTGGGAATGGCAGAGGTTCGGTTCAGTTCTTTTTTCGGTATTTCCTGGGTGGTCAATATGCTTTACGCGACTGGCTTCATCGTCTTCGGGGATGCGATTTTCCAAGGGAAGGGAAAGATGGCCTTCATGGGAGTGATGGCCTTGGTGGCGGTGACCATGATCGTTCATTTGCTGAGGCGTCACTATGGGCAGAAACGAGCCTGAATTTCCCCTCGACGACGCGGGCCGGGTCCGGAGCGTTTCGGAGTTTACCCACGAGATCAAAGATCTGCTCGAGGGTGCCATTCGGCCCGGCTGGGTGCGGGGCGAAATTTCCAATCTTCGCGCCCAATCGAGCGGGCATTTTTATTTTTCGCTGAAGGATGCGGGTGCGCAGCTTTCCTGTGTGCTTTTTCGCGGTGACGCGGCCCGGCAGCGGGTCGAACTGCGCGACGGCGCGCAGGTGATGGCGTACGGCGCCGTGAGCGTTTACGAGACCCGCGGCCAGTATCAACTGGTGGTGCGGGCGTTGATTGACCACGGCGCCGGCCGGCTGCAGCAGGAACTCGAACAGTTGAAACAACGCCTCGCGGCGGAGGGGCTGTTTGCGGTCGAACGGAAAAAAGCGATTCCGCCGTTGCCGGCCTCGATTGGTTTTATCACTTCCCCGACCGGAGCGGCCGTACGCGACTTCATCAGCATTTTGCAACGCCGCGGATGGAAGGGGCGTCTTGTTGTTCTGCCGGTGAAAGTGCAGGGTGCAGGCGCCGCCGCGGAAATGGTTGAGATGCTGAAGATCGCCGAAGGCGCGGGGATTTTTGACCTGCTGGTGATTGGCCGCGGTGGCGGCAGCATCGAGGATCTGTGGGCGTTCAACGAGGAACCGCTCGTGCGGGCGGTGGCCGCGTGCGGTCTGCCGGTGATTTCGGCCGTGGGGCATGAGATCGATTACACCCTCTGCGATTTCGTGGCGGATGCGCGGGCGGAAACGCCGAGCGGCGCGGCGGAATTGATTTCGAGCAATTTTGTGGCGTGGACCGGGCGGGCCACCGAAGCCGCGCAGTCGCTCGACCGGATCATGGAGACGGCTGTCGACCGCGCGCGCGAGGAACTCGATCACGCGCGCAGCCGCCTGCGACTGCTTTCGCCCACGGCGGCGATCGAGCAGAATCATCTCAAGCTCGATGATCTGGCCAACCGGCTGGCGTCGAACCTGCGGACCAATCTCCAACATCGACGCGGACAGATGGCAGTGGCGGCTTCGCGGCTGGCCGGCCTTTCGCCCGAAAAGCGGATTCAGCAGGAGTCGCATCATCTGCTCGCCCTTTGGAAACGCCTGGAGTCGGCGAGTCCGAAGTCGGTGCTGAAGCG